>DASWRJ010000078.1:0-7882 GCA_036403255.1 Verrucomicrobiia bacterium | reverse complement strand
ATCGCAGTCTGGCCAGGGAAGCCGCTTTTGGCTGGAGTTTGAAAAAGCAGATCCCCCGCCGAAACAGCCCTAAAGGTATCAAAGAAAATTATCTATAGATTTCACGCATTTCTCTGCGCTGTGTTGAAAGCGGAGCTGCCTGCCCTCCAATTTTCTCCTACTAGACAATCAAAGTACGTGTGCCAGCGTACTTTATGGGAAAAGTGATTGTAGTCGGAGGTTCGGCTGGTGCGGTGCAGGCGCTCTCGAATTTGTTAAAAGGCTTGCCTGCGGATCTTAGCGCTCCGGTTCTGGCGGTCATCCACATCGGCGAAGAGCAAAATCTTTTAGCGCAGGTCCTCCAGCGTTCCTGCGCTTTGCCCGTCTCCAGCCCGTCCGATGCGGAACCCTTGGTACCGGGGCACGTTTACATTGCCGCTCCGAATCGCCATTTGATGGTGCGCGAGGGTTGCGTAATGTCGACCAACGGGCCCAGGGAAAATCGACATCGCCCGGCAGTCGATGCTTTATTTCGGAGCGCCGCCCGGGCCTTCCGCTCGGATGTGGTAGGCGTGATACTCTCCGGGGCGCTGG
This sequence comes from Verrucomicrobiia bacterium, assembly GCA_036403255.1. GTDB lineage: Bacteria > Verrucomicrobiota > Verrucomicrobiia > Limisphaerales > JAQGOV01 > JAQGOV01. Next base: position 7,309 of record DASWRJ010000078.1, on the reverse strand, counting down.
ATGATGGAGTCGCGGGTTGTCTGGCCATCCAGGCCCGCGGCGGGACGATCGTCGTTCAGGATCCAAGTGACGCGCAGAACCCTGACATGCCCTCGAATGTGCTCCGAGCCCTGGAAGCGGAGTATCTCCTGCCGGTATCAAAAATTCCGCCGCTTTTGGCGCATCTGGCGCGCAATGGCGAAGCGGTTATAAAGGAAAAAAAAAGCGCGAAGGATTGTTCGGCTTTGAGCGAAGATGAAACGATGCCTATTATTGAGCCGTTCACTTATACTTGTCCCGAGTGCGGAGGCTCGGTTGCGAAAATCGAGAACGGAAATGTGGAGCAGTTTCGGTGCAACGTCGGGCACATTTTCACCTCCGAAACATTTTCCTCCGCCGCTTCACATGCGCTTGAACGCGCCTTGTGGACGGCTCTGCAGCGGCTCAACGAGCAACGCTCAATCCAAGAGCACCTGTCCAAACGCGCCAGCGACGAGACGCTAAAACGCCGCTATTCCGAAAATGCGGCAGCCGCGGCCGAAGACATGAAATTGCTCCACGGGATTTTACTGCGGCTGTGAGTAGCAAGCTAGCATTTGATGCACTGGAATCCTGCGAAGTTTCTGCGTTAAAGCAATGAACCGCTGGAGGGTGCTACCTTCCAGCGGTTCAGTTTTCTTAAAGCAGATAAAGCGCTATTAGCTCGAAAGCGCTCCAGCGGCAGGTGAAGTTTGTTTGAAAACAAGTTTGTTCTCTTCGACCGTTACCTGGACTGGCTCGCCTTCATGCAAATTGCCTTTGAGAATTTCTTCGGCCAATGGATCCTCGAGGAAACGCTCGACAGCGCGGCGCATCGGACGGGCCCCATACTGCGGGTCGTAGCCTTTTTCGACGAGATAATCATTGGCTTTTTCGTCCAATTGCAATTTGAGATTCTTGCTTTTGAGGCGGACTTCGACTTTCTGGATTTCCAGTTGCAGAATTTCGACTAAATCAGCCTTGGTCAATGAGCGGAACACGATGATGTCATCGAGCCGGTTCAGGAACTCGGGACGGAACTGGCGCTTGGCTTCCTCCATGATCTTCTCGCGCATTTTCTCATAGCTGCTCTCGTCGGTAATGGGCGAGAAACCGAGCGTGCTGTTCTTGCGGATAGTGTCCGCGCCAACATTCGAGGTGAGCAGGATCACGGTATTACGGAAATTGATCACGCGGCCGACGTTGTCGGTTAATTTGCCTTCCTCCAAAATCTGGAGAAGCATGTTCATCACGTCCGGATGGGCTTTTTCAATTTCGTCGAAAAGCACCACTGAATATGGTTTGCGGCGAACTTGCTCGGTCAACTGGCCGCCTTCTTCATAGCCAACGTACCCAGGGGGCGAGCCGACCATGCGGGAGGCATTGTGCCGCTCCATGTATTCGGACATGTCGAGCTGGATGAGCGCTTTGGAATCGCCAAACATCGTTTCGGCGAGCGATTTGGCCAGGAGTGTTTTACCAACACCCGTCGGTCCGAGCAGCGCAAACGTGCCGATAGGCCGGCGCGGGTCTTTCAGGTCGGCGCGCGAGCGGCGAAGCGCTTTGCACATCGCAGCTACGGCTTCGCGCTGGCCAATAACGACCCGTGACATCTCGTCTTCCATCGCCAGCAACCGCTGAGTCTCGGCTTGTTCCATGCGTTTAACAGGGATGCCGGTCCATTTGGCCACAACATGAAGAATGTCTTCCTCATCCACTTTGACGCGCTTTTCTTCGCGGCTGGTCCGCCAGGCAGCAAGGATTGCTTCCTGCTTTTCCTTAGCCTGCTTCTCTTTATCACGCATGGCTGCGGCGCCTTCGAAATCCTGCTCCTTTATAGCCTTTTCTTTCTTGGTTTTAATGTCCTCGATTTCGGCTTCAAGGTCTTTGATCTCGGGCGGGCGAGTCATCGCGCCAATGCGCGCGCGTGAGCCAGCCTCGTCCATCAGGTCGATCGCTTTGTCTGGCAGATAACGATCGGTGATATAGCGATCCGAATATTTCACGGCTGCGTCGACGGCAGCATCGGTAATCTCAGCTTTGTGATGCTCTTCGTATTTGGGCCGGAGACCCTTTAAAATCTGAATCGCTTCCTCGATGGACGGCGCTTCGACTTTAACGCTTTGGAAACGGCGTTCGAGCGCGGCGTCTTTCTCGATATATTTTCGATATTCATTGAGGGTAGTTGCGCCAATGCATTGCATCTCACCGCGGCTGAGAGCAGGCTTGATGATGTTGGAAGCGTCCATGGTCCCTTCGGCTGAACCAGCGCCGACAATGGTGTGCAACTCGTCAATGAAAAGTATGATGTTTTTGGCGCGTCGAATTTCGTCCATGACTGCTTTGATACGCTCTTCAAATTGGCCGCGGTATTTGGTGCCGGCAACCATGAGTGCGAGATCCAGGGTGATGACACGTTTTTCGCGGAGCAATTCAGGCACATTGCCTTTGGAGATTTCCTGGGCGAGGCCTTCGACAATGGCCGTTTTGCCCACGCCAGCTTCGCCGAGCAGCACTGGATTATTCTTCGTCCGGCGGCAAAGGATTTGAATAACCCGTTCGATTTCATTCTTGCGGCCAATGACGGGGTCCATCTCGCCTTTGCGGGCTATCTCGGTGAGGTCGCGGCCGAAGGCTTTAAGCGCTGGCGTTTTTACTTCGCCTTTCTTCTCGGCGGGTTTTTCGCCTCCACCACCACCGGCCCCTTCGGACGGAGCAGCAGCCTCTTCCTGGGCGTTAAAGTTTGGATCGAGCTCCTTCAGGATCTCCTGGCGGGTTTGTTCGATATCGACATCCAGATTCTTGAGCACGCGTGCGGCCACGCCGTCGCCCTCGCGGAGGAGGCCCAGCAATATATGCTCGGTGCCGACATACGTATGGTTCAGCGCCTTAGCTTCTTTGGCCGCCAGGGCGAGGACTTTCTTAACGCGCGGGGTGTAGGGTATGTTGCCGATCATCTTTTGATCAGGACCGGTGCCAACCTGCTTCTCGACTTCCATGCGAACGGTCTCGAGGTCGAGGCCGAGCTTTTGCAGCACGTTGACAGCGACACCCTGCCCCAACTTAATGAGGCCGAGCAATAAATGCTCGGTGCCGACAAAATTGTGGTTGAACCGGTCAGCTTCCTTGCGCGCCAGTGCCAGCACCTGTTGGGCGCGTGGCGTAAAATTGTTCATGGCTTCTTCGCTCATATTAAATACGTAATAAATACCAGGCCGCTAAATTGTCCAGTTTCCCCGCAGCTACAGCCTTCGGAGGCGCCTACTTCACAAAACCGCTACTTCTTTTATCGTAAGCTGCTAAGTAAGGTTAATCCTGAATCTGGTTTTCTGCACTTAATTTTTCAGAGGTGACACCAGGTTGGCAATACCGAATACCAGCACCGCACGATTCCGGTGTTTCAGGAGTGACGCAGAAACGGCTGTTCTAATGGACAGGGAGAATTTGCCGCTGTCAAGACGACGATTTCTCGGTACCGGCAGAACTGGAGCCAGGCACGGGCTTTGTTTTGGGCCGGCTGACCGGGCGCAACCGGTCGCGCAGCATATCGGCGCGGAGCAAGTCACGCTCTTCGGCGGTGAGTTTCTCGGAAAACCTTTTTTGCAAATGAGCAGGCTGGGTGACAATGAAAAGTTCATCGACCTGCCACCGTTCGAGGTCAGGGAACATGCCCAAATCAACGCCCAGGCGCATAAGCGAGAGCAGATTCATGGTCTCTTTTGAGGAAATGCTATGCGCATTGGCCAAAATTCCGTAAGCCCGGCCGATGTGGTTGTAAACAGATTTTGGCTTTTTCTCGAGGAGAGTGGCGCGGGCGTTTTCCTCGTGCTCGATTATTTGAGACAGCACCTTGTTAAGGCGCTCGACAATGTCTGCCTCGGCTTCGCCAAGGGTCATTTGATTGGAGACCTGGAAAACATTTCCAAGCGCTTCAGTGCCTTCGCCGTAGAGCCCGCGGACAGCGAGCCCTAATTTGTTTACAGCCTGAATGATTTGGTTAATTTGCTCGGCGAGAACCAAACCAGGCAGATGCAGCATAGCGCTGACACGGATACCGGTGCCAAGATTGGTTGGGCAGGCGGTTAAATAGCCCAAATCCGGACTGAAGGCGTAATCGAGCTTCTTCTCCAATTTAGAATCAACCTGATCTATTGCGGCCCACGCCTGCTTAATCTGCAAACCCGGACGCAACGCCTGCATGCGGAGGTGATCCTCCTCATTGATCATAACGCAGAGCGATTCCTCGCGATTCAAGACCAGGCCGCTGCCGGCGCTCTTGGCGGCATGCTCGCGGCTGATGAGATGCCGTTCAACAAGGATGTTCTTATCCATGTTGGTTAGATTATCCATGGACTCAGAGAAAAAATCATCCATCTGCGGCAAAGATTCGACCGCCGGACGAATGATTTCCAGGGAGCGGATGCGCTCGACTTTTTTGGCCCAGCCCGGAAAGGCCAGGCCCTTAAGATTGCGAGCCAGGCGCACGCGGCTGCTCAATACGATCTTATTATGGGGGCCTTCGCGGCGAGCGGAGTCGCCAGGCGCAGTGAGAAACTCATGGATATTCATGCCGTTATGAGGTGGTTAGGCCCGTGAGTTTTTCACGAGTCGTTTTGATTTCATCCCGAACATTCGCGGCCATCTCGAAATCTTCTTCGGCCACGGCTTTATCCAGTTTCTTTTGGAGAGACTTAAGTTTGTCGGAGAGGTCACGGCTTTGCTGCAGCACCTGCGGCACCTTGCCCATGTGCTTGGTGCCTTTGTGCATGGATTTCAGCAAGCCTTCCAAGCCTTCAGCGAAAGTTACATAGCATTCCGAACAGCCCAGCCGACCGGCCTTTTTAAAATCTGCCTGTGTGAAGCCGCAATGGGGACACTTCAGATCAGGGCCGCCGCTGGATTGCTCCATTTCCTGTGATGCGCCGAGCCCAAGCAAAAGGTCCGCCAGGGAAAATCCGGCGGGATCATTCACACCTTTCTGCTTGGCGCATTCCTCGCACAAATCGACCTTCTGCATTTTGTCCTGGACGATTTGTGTCAGGTGGACTTTTGCTTCTTTCTCTTTGCAAACACAGCACAGCATAATATGCATTATTTATATCGGCTTTGGCACAGGCTTAGTCAAGGTAACGCTAAACCCCGTTTATTCGCGGTTTGGCACGCTATTTTAAGGCGCTCTAGCTAGCGGCAAAATACGCCATTTTTAGTCCGAGTAAATAGGCAAGTGAAGAGCGGCTTATTTGGGGTAAATGGCGTCCCCGGAGACTTGTGTGAGCGCTTTATAGTTTTGAACAAGGGTTTTAGTGATAGTGCCTGGTTTGCCATTGCCAATAATGCGACCGTCCACTTTCACCACCGGGATGAGTTCCGCCCCAGTCCCGGTGAGGAAACATTCATCGGCATTGAAAACATCGTACCGCGTCAAATTCGGCTCGGTCACAGTCAAGCCGTTCTCGCGGGCCAGTTCAATAACCACACTGCGGGTAATGCCATAAAGCGCGCCTGCGGAAAGCGGCGGAGTAAACATCTGACCGCCTTTGACGATGAAAACGTTGTCGCCCGTACATTCCGAGACGTAACCCTCAGCGTTGAGCATAATCGCTTCCTCGCAGCCGCTGTTATTCGCCTCAATCTTGGCCAGAATGTTGTTGAGGTAATTCAGTGATTTGATGGCGGGATTCAGCGCGCTGTGCAAATTTCGTATGGTCGGCACGGTGACAATGTCGAGACCGCGCTCATAAAGTTCCGGTGGGTAGAGCTGGATTTTATCAGCAATGATGATGACGCAGGGCTTTTTGCAACGATTGGGATTGAGGCCCAGGCCGCCCGGCCCGCGGGTCACAACCAGGCGAATGTAGCCGTCGCGGATTTTATTGCGGCGGCAAGTTTCGAGGACAGCCTGACAAATCTGCGCGTGGGACATGGGCATATTCAGCAGAATGGCTTTGGCCGAGTAGAACAGCCGGTCGATATGCTCCTTAAGTCGGAATACGCGGCCGTTATAGGCGCGAATGCCCTCGAAGATGCCATCGCCATAAAGCAAGCCGTGATCGAACACAGAAACCTTCGCGTTCTTTTCGTCGAAGAAATTGCCATCAATATATATTTTCATGCCGCAAAAACGTGGAACCCTAGAGCCAAAAAGAATGGGAAGCAATAATGGAGTTGGTTTCGGGAAGTGATCGGCAATGAGGGATGTTGCAAGCAGATTTTTGCCAGCAAGTCAGTGCCACCCGTTAAGTTGAAGAACAAAAAGTTCTCTTGGTTACGATTGTTTAGCTGGCTCCAAATTGACTTGGATAGATTGCATCAATACTTGCTTAGATGGCTCCCTTTAGTCGATGGCATCGGTGACAGCTCCCAAATGCGCCGAGCTTACGGTTTGGGCGTATTTGGCCAGCACACCACGGGTATAGCGGGGCTTCGGGGCCTTCCATTTGGCCAGGCGTGCCTTGAGTTCGCTTGAAGGGACCTCGAGAGAGATTTGGCGCTTTTCTGCATCGATAGTGATTTGATCTCCATTCCGAACCACGGCCAGGACTCCGCCGATGTAAGCTTCAGGTGAGATATGACCGACCACAAAGCCGTGGCTGCCTCCCGAGAAGCGGCCATCTGTAATCAGCGCCACGTCTTTCCCCAAGCCACGGCCCATGATGGCGGAAGTTGGAGATAGCATTTCGCGCATGCCGGGGCCGCCTTTAGGCCCTTCGTAGCGGATGACCACGACATGTCCTTTTTTCACAGTGCCGTCGAGAATGGCTTCGAGCGCCTTTTCTTCGCTCTCGAACACTATGGCGCGCCCGGTGAAGCGCAGTCCTTCCTTGCCGCTGATCTTGGCGACAGCGCCGGTTGAAGCAAGATTGCCATAGAGGATAACAATATGGCTCTGTTTTTTGATTGGGTCCGAGAATGCGCGCACGACATCCTGTCCTGGTGGATATGGCTTAACGTTTTTCAGATTTTCCGCGAGCGTTTGCCCGGTGACAGTCAGGCAATCGCCATGGAGCAAACCTTCATCCAGAAGCATTTTCATCAGGGGCACCGTGCCGCCAATTTCGACCAGCTTGGCCATGACGTATTTTCCACTCGGCTTGAGATCGGCGAGCACAGGGACGCGCTTGCCGATGCGAGTGAAATCATCAATGGTCAACTTCACGCCTGTGGCATGGGCCATAGCGAGCAGGTGGAGGACGGCATTGGTGGAGCCGCCGAGCGCGATAATCACAGTTATGGCATTTTCGAATGCTTTTTTGGTCATGATATCGCGCGGACGAATGTTGCGCTTGACCAGGTTCAACACGGCTGCGCCGGC
>DASWRJ010000077.1:0-4258 GCA_036403255.1 Verrucomicrobiia bacterium | reverse complement strand
CATGGCCGCTTCGATGCGGACGTCAGCTTTCTTGTCGCGATCGACGAGGCTGGCGGCCATCAACGTCATCGATTCCATGGCAAATGTGTTCGCAGCCATGCGCGCTATTTTGTCCGCAATGGCGGCGTGTTTGCCGATGGGAGCGCCCCATTGCACGCGTTCGTTGGCCCACTTCTTGACAATGCGCAGGCATTGTTTGGCCAGGCCAACACACGCGGCCGGCAGCGTGAGACGGCCCGTGTTCAAAGTGGTCAGCGCCACCCGCAGGCCCTTGCCTTCTTCAAGCAGGATATTCTCACGCGGGACTTTGACATTGTTAAAGCGAATGACTCCATTGTAGAGCGCGCGCAGGCCCATGAAATGGCAGCGATGCGCCACTTCGATCCCGGGCGTATCCATATCGACGATGAAGGCGCTGATCTGGTTCTTGGCTTTGCCATTCACCATTTTGGGCGGCGTCTTCGCCATGACGACAATGACGCCGGCTTTCACGCCGTTTGTGCACCAAAGCTTTTCGCCGTTGATGACGAAGTGTTGGCCATCTTCGGTCGGCTCGGCTTTGGTCTGCATCGTGGCCGGGTCGGAACCGACGCCGTTCTCAGTCAGCGCAAAGGCGGAGATTTCGCCCCTGGCGACGCGCGGCAGATATTTTTTCTTCTGCTGTTCAGTTCCAAACACGATCAGCGGCTGCGGCACGCCAATCGACTGATGCGCCGAAAGCAGAGCGGTGATATTGCCATCGTAGCTGGCGGCCAGCATGGCCGCGCGCGAGTAATTAGTTTGCGACAGGCCGAGCCCGCCATATTCAGGGGAAATCTTGATGCCAAAAGCGCCCATATCGCCGAGGGCGGAAATCACTTCGTCGGGAATCTCGCCCGTGCGATCAATTTCGTCGGGATCCACGTATTCACGCAGAAAGCGCTCGAGTTTTTGCAGGAAGACATCGCCGCGGGCGCGGTCTTCAGGATTTTGTTCGGGGAAGGGCAGAAGCTTATTCCAATCAAATCCGCCCATGAATAAACCACTGGCAAAGCTGCCGTCACCGCTTTCACGGGCCGCCTCGGTCAATTCAAGCGCCGCGCGCTGTCCGGCGGACATTTTGGAAGTGTCTATCAGTGTTCCCTTTTCCTCGGGACGCATGGGTTTCTCTTCAGTTTTGAGTGTGCTCATATCAATTTTTCTTTGTCGGGTAAAAAGATTTGCCTTCAGCTGCCAGGCTGAGCAGGATGCCGCAAGGTTCGAATCGCGTCTGGCCGCGAGCAGCCAGGCGTTTCATTTCTTCTGTGACGGCCGTGAGGCCAAGATAATCGGCAAAGCGCAACGGCCCGCCGAGGAACGGGGCAAACCCTGTTCCCATAATCATCCCGAAATCAACGTCCGCTGCATCCATCACAATTTCTTCCTGCAAGCAGCGCGCGGCTTCGTTAACCATCAGCAGGACCATGCGCGTGCGGAGTTCATCGCGGGGGACGCCGGCGCAGGAAGTGCCTTCATGGAGTTTATCAATCAAAGGGTTGATTTGCCCTTCTTTGGTCTTCTTATCATGAAGATAAAATCCCTGGCCGGATTTGCGACCGAGCCATCCTTTTTCCAGCATCTTGGCCAGCACGCCGGGAAGGCTCATGCGCGCCTGGTAATGGCTGGCCAGAGTTTGGGCTACGTGGTAGGCAACATCCACTCCGACCTCGTCAATCAATCGGAGCGGCCCCATCGGCATGCCGAATTCGAGCATCGCTTCATCGATGTCTTCGATGCGCGCGCCGGACTCGAACAGATGCCCGGCCTCGATGAGATACGGCATGAGAATGCGATTCACTAAAAATCCCGGGCTGTCTTTGACGACGACCGGCAACTTGCCAATTTGCTGCACGTACTTGACCGAGCGGCGCACCGCCTCGGCACTGGTAATCGGCGTGACTATTACTTCCACCAATTGCATCCGATGCACCGGATTGAAGAAATGGATTCCAAGCACGCGCTCGGGATGGCTGGTACTCTGGGCCAGTTCGGTGACAGATAACGCTGATGTATTCGTGGCCAGGATGGCGTCGGGAGCAACTTGCGCATCCAGGTTGCGGAAGATTTGCTTCTTCAAATCCATTTTTTCAACTGCCGCTTCGATCACGAGGTCCAAATTGCCCAGTGGAACATCGCTGGGCGCGGGGGAGACACGGTCCATGCCCGACCGCGCTTCGACCGGCGTCATGGCATGGCGCTTCACGCCTTGTTTATATATTTGGGCAATGGTGGCCATTCCTTTGCCAACTTGCTCGGCGTTGATGTCTTTCAACACGACCTTAGAACCGCGCGCGCTGGCCCATTGGGCAATACCAGCGCCCATCACACCTGCACCAATGACAGCGACATTTTTTATCGGCTTATCCTGCGGTGTTGCTTCGAGCGGTTTGTATGGCAACCCCGTGATTTTTTTGGCTCGCTCCTGCAGCAGGAAAATGCGTATTAAATTTTTGCATGCTTCGGTTTGCGCCAACTCGAGAATGGCATTTCTTTCAAGCTCGAGTGATTTGGCCAGCGGTTTGCCGACGCCTTGCGTGACGACTTCAAGTGCCTTGAGGACGGCTGGATAATGGCCGCGCGTTTTGCGAAGGATTTTCGGATGCAAATACCGCGCCAGAGCGCGGCCAAGAAGCGGGTTCGCCAGCACCGCAGATTTCCAATTCTTCTGCCGCAGAGCCCGGCCGCGCGTCAGGATCAGCTTGCACGCTTTTGCAATCTGATACTCTTTTGGCACAAGCTCGTCGATCAATCCCAGGCGCAAGGCCTGCCTGGCGGCAAGCGTTTTGCCGGCGAGAATGATATCGAGGGCTTTGGGCAGCCCGATGAGCCGCGGCAGACGAGTCGAGCCGCCCCAGGCGGGCAATATTCCAAGCTGGGTTTCAGGCAAACCAATTTTGGTGACCTTCTCAGGCGAAGCGATGCGATAATCGCAAGCCAGAGAGAGTTCGTAGCCGCCACCAAGGCAGGCACCATGAATTGCGGCAACTGTCGGAATACCGAGCTGCTCGATTTTGTTGAAGACGTTTTGGCCCAGTTCGATCAATTGGCGGAGATTTTCGTCGCGCGCACTTTCGGAAATAGCATGCAAATCCGCGCCTGCGATAAAAACGGACGACTTGGCGCTGGTGAAGACGACACCTTTGGGCGCTGGAGCGCGATTGAGGCAATCGAGATGCTCGCTCAATTCGAGCAGGGTGGCCCGATCAAAAACATTCGCACTCGAATTCGGGCGGTTGAATGTTAGAACGCAAATGCCATCTTCGCGCAGTTCGCGCAATATGCGCGCTGACGGTTCGGAGGTGTTTTCGGGCGCCGGGGTGGTTTGAGTTTGTGATGGAGGAGCAGTTACTTGGGTTTCCATATGATTTGGGGCTTAAATGCGTTCGAGCCAGATGGCGGCGCCCTGGCCACCCCCTACACATAGGGAGACCAGGGCCCGTCGTGCCTGCCGCCTGTTAAGTTCCTTGAGAGCGGTTAAGATCAACCGTGCGCCGGTGGCGCCAACGGGATGACCAAGCGCAATCGCGCCGCCATTTACGTTTAATTTTTCTTTCGGCACTTTGCCCAGCGGCAATGGGCGGCCCAGGCAAAGTTTAGCGAACTCATCGGAGCGCAGGCATTTGAGCACGGCCAGCACCTGGGCCGCAAAAGCCTCGTTTATTTCCACGATGTCAGCGTCATCCAAAGTCAGGCCAGATTGTTCTTCAGCTTTGGCAATGGCATACGCTGGGCCAAGGCCCATGCGGGATGGATCGCAACCAGCATAGGCATAACCGACCAAGGCACCCAGCGGCTTGAGCCCGAGCTGCAATGCTTTTTCTTCGGTCATCACCAACAAAGCCACTGCGCCGTCGGTAATCTGCGAGGCATTTCCGGCAGTGACTGTGCCGTTCCGGCGATCAAAGACAGGCTTCAGTTTGGCCAGGGCTTCCATGCTTTGCTCGGGCCGCGGCCCGTTGTCCGTCACGATCGGTTTGGCGTCTTTGCGATCAACAGCATAAACCGGGCAAATTTCTTCTGCTAGCTTCTCCCGGGCGGCCACAGCGCGAGAGTGTGACTCCAGCGAGAACGCGTCCTGTAATTCGCGGTCAATGCCGTATTCGCGCGCGAGCAGTTCGGCGGTTTCTCCCATATTTAAGCCGCAGACTGGATCGGTGAGTCCCAATTGAAGGCCTATTTTCGGCTTAAAATCGCCGAGCCGAAATTGGGCCATGGCCTGAAGACGTTGAACAAAGGATTT
>DASWRJ010000076.1:0-9769 GCA_036403255.1 Verrucomicrobiia bacterium | reverse complement strand
GCATTAGCCAGGGTGTTGGGGCTGGACCCTGGTTGCGTGTACCCGTCGATGGTCACTGGGCGTGTAATGTTTGGGAGCCGGTCCGATAACGGCGCGATCGTATGCACGCCCGCTCCAGGAATATTAAACTCAATGAGCGCGTCGTCGAGTGAGCTGTCTGCATTGGCATCCAGAATGGCCTGGCGCAGGGTGCCTGGGCCGCTGTCGTCACTGGAGGTCACAGTAAAGGTTGCGCTATGGGCGTTGCCAAAGCTGAAGAGAGCAAGGATGGAGGCGAACCGGGCGGCGCGCTGGAAATAGTTGGACTGTTTCATAGAGGTTTTGGTTTTACAATTGTTGAGCCAAACCACTGGAGCCGTGGCGGCTCAAGCGGAAGGCAAGTTTCCCATTCGCCCTCTGCTACAGAAGTTTTGCCGGGTTGTTACAGGATTATTCCTGTCGCTCAACTGGCGGGAGCTTTGCTGGAGGGTTTTTCGGGCGGAAGAATTAAATTAGGAGCGCTTAGATCGGCAATTTCTGATTTACAAGTGGGAAGGGACAGAAAACCGAGTCCCTGCTCCAACAGGCAGGCCGAGCATAAACTGTCGTTGGCCAGGAAAGCCAGATGGCTCCCGCATTTGGCGCAGCGCTCCAGGTTTGGCATAAATTAATATTTGGACCGCACGGTCTTCTACAGAGGAATGCTCTGGTTGTTACCAGTCCGTTTTATGCGCGCAGGGTCGCGATCAGATGGCGCAGTTCTCCATCCACATCCTCGACGGAACTGACGGTGTGGGAAACCTCGGTAAAGAGCAGCTCGCGGTAGCGCTCGCGCATTCGATGCGCCCCGACGCGCAAAGATCCCTGGCTCACTTTCAGGCGTTCGCTGAGCGCGCAGTAATCTTCATCACTGCCAGCATCGCCCAGGGCTCGGCCCTTGAGTGCTTCAAATAACCCCTGCTTGCCCGTTTGTGCATATTCCCCACGCAATTGATTCAGCACATTTTCCAAAAGAGCGAGCGCCCAGCTTTTATCGTAAATTTTATCGGGCGAATTTCCGTTTGAAGCTTCCAGAATGTACCGGTTTTCGAGTTTATCGGAATCGATGGAAATATTTTCTTGGCCGCCTCCGCGCTTGATCGCCTGGGACTTTTCCCAATCGTTGAAGAGAAAGTTGTCCATCGAGGTCAGCAGGAAGGTGCGGAACTTGCCTTTTTCCGGATCGGCAAGCTTCAGGTATTTCTTTTCTAAAATTCTTCGGAAAAATTCCTGTGTGAGATCCTGGGCGTCATGGGCGCTGCGCCCACGCGACCGCACGTAAGCGTAGAGAGGGTACCAGTAAGTGCGACAAAGATTTTCGAGGGCGTTGGCAGCGCCACCCGATTTGCTATCGCCGGCGAGCAGGACAACAGTCCAATGGGTGGTGGAGAAATTTCGGGCGCGGCCTTGCTGGAACTGCTCTTCCGGGTTTTGCATGGGCTTGGATTCTGGAAGTGCATGCTCGTAATTCCAAAATCTGAATGGAAATCATAACAATGATGACTGGTTTTACAACAGCAATCGTTGTGGAGATTCCAGCCTATCAAACGGGCCTCCCCGGCCGGCGCTTTGAGAGTCTTGAGCGGCTATTCCGAAAAAGAAGACCCCGATCATCGTCGCAATGAACAGGCTCGGGATTAATACCTAGAGATCCGGTGCCTTGCTCCCCCCTCGCCTGGCTCTGACGAAGTCCCTGATTGCGACTGCGGCAAGCGAGCTAAAATAAAATAAAGCGGCCCGTCGCGGAGCATGGAAACAATGGTCATCCATCGCTGCGGTTGTCCGAAGGCATGGTGCCCAGGCCACGAGGTGGATAATTAACTTAGGGCACCACTCGTGCCCTGAAGAATTTCTGCGAATTACTCTGGGCGGGGATGGAAATCGGCCAGCCTCCAATTGGAATCACATTTGTGGCAGTCGGAATCCAATTCGTGAGAGCGGTTGAAGCCTCGACGACCACAGAGGCATTGGCTGGCCCGCTGAGCAGCAAGTTTAGCAGGCCATTCGAGATGCCGGTGTTTTGAGATTGGAAAGTGAAAGGAGCGTCCTCGTATTTAACCTTTGCAACCCTCAGGGAGTGGGTCCCTCCTGCCCACTCAAAGGTGCCACCCACGTACAATTCGTTATTCAGTGTCGTCAATGCGCTCACATGAGGAGAAAAACCCACGCCGGAACTAACCTCTGTCCAGTTTGTCCCGTTCCATTTAGCAATTCCATTTGCGATCTTGCCGTTTACTGTTGCGAAAAAGCCGCCGGCGTAAAGGTCTGGTCCCAAAAACTGAAGTCTCCTAATATAGGGCTGACTGGTGTTGGTAAATGTTGCGGAACCAACCGAGGACCAAGTGGTCCCGTTCCATCTTGCAATTAGATTTGCCTGGGCGCCCCCGGCCGTAGTGAACCTCCCTCCTGCATAAAGCATTCCATCCATCGACGTTAAGGAAAACACGATATCATTGACTCCCGAACTGAGGGCCGACCATGAAGAGCCATCCCACTTGGCGATGTGGTTGGCCTCTGTTGACCCAGCATGGGTAAATAAGCCGCCAGCGTAAAGAAAACCGTCGAAAACATAGAGGCTGAGGACCTGTCCATCAAGACCCGATCCCACAGCGTGCCACGAAGTCCCATCCCATTTGGCAATGTTCGTCGCAGAGAGGCCAGCGATTCCTCCAGCTTTGATGAAAGCCCCTCCCACGAATAACTCATTGTTAAAAACTGCCATTGCACCAATCAATTCAGGTCCAATACCGTCATTATACATATATCCGCCGACCGAGGACCAGAAAGTGCCATTCCATCTTGCGATAGTAGGGCCGAAGCTCGCGTAAAGCTCATCACTCCATTCAATGATCGCGCTCACAGGTGCATTACCCCCTGGCCCGAGTGGACTCCAGGAACTGCCGTCCCACTCTGCAATGTTTCTGGCATTAGTGGTGCCTGCGGATGAAAAGTCTCCGCCCGCGTAAATGTTGCTGCCTGAAGCAAAAAGAGAGCTGACGTCTGCGCCGCCGACATTGGCAGAATTTAGCCCAAGGCCTAAAGGTGACCAATACTTCCCATCCCATTTTGCAATATTTGTGGCCGAAATCCTGCCGGCCCAAAGGAAATTGCCCACTGCGTAAAGGCTATGATCCGCGCTCGAAACTGCGAGAGCATTAATTTGTCCATTTGCTCCGGTGCCTATGCTGTGCCACGAAGTTCCATCCCAACTTGCGATGTAATTAGCACTGGCACCCCCGGCATTAGTAAACTGACCGGCTACATACAGGCTGTTTCCCGCCACCGTTATTCCTGAAACCTGATTATTCACTCCTGAACCGAGAGAGGACCACGAGCTACCATTCCATTTAGCAATATTGTTTGCGGGAATTCCACCCGCATGAGAAAATAATCCCCCAGCATACAAATCGTTGCCCACAAGCGCGAGGACCGCAACATTGCCATCTGTCCCTAAGCCAAGTCCGGACCAATTTGTGCCATCCCACCGGGCGACATGATTGACCGCAATGCCTCCTGCATTCGTGAAATTTCCTCCAGCGTATATGCCTCCACCATAGGGCAAAATGACGTTCACATTATCGCCTAATCCAGAACCGAGCGGCGACCACGAAGTCCCGTCCCACATCGCAATATGGTTTAAGGCCACACTGCCCTGATGCAAGGAAATCCCCTCCTGCAAATAGATTATTACTGACCACCGTAAGGGCCGAGACGCCTCCATCCAAATCGGGCTGGACCCAGGACCAGGCATTCCCATCCCATTTGGATTTTCCGTAATTCTGGCCTGCGTAGATATTGCTGCCTAGAGCAGCCAATGCCGTCACATAGTAGCTAACTCCTGTTCCCATTGGCAGCCACGAATGTCCATCCCATTTCGCTACATAGCCGGCTTGAAAATCTTCCACTTGGCTAAAGCGTCCACCAATGTAAAGATTGCCGCTCCCATCGAAAGTTAGGGCTGCGACAGAATCGAATACACCACGATTTCCAACGCTTCCCCATTCTGTGTTCTCGAAAGCCGGCTGCGTTTGGGCGCTGCAGACTAAGGACACGACCCAGAGGCCAACAACCAAGGACACAAAAGAGCAAAACCCCTGGAAAAACATGAGGATTGGTTTTAAAATCCGTAGATTAAGAGAATCGATGGAAAGATTTGAATTCACATTAAGGCAATTTTTACCTCCAAAGTCCCATTTCTTCACGCACCGTCAGTACTGTACTTCCAGCTCCAAGAAATACTATAACGGAAAAGATCGGTAACATCCAAATGGGTTTTTCTGCCTAGTGCGTCCTGAAACTCAGATGATCCACGGCCTGAGCCAGCACGGCTGGAAGAATGCTCAAGATGGAGCCGCAGAACACAATTACACTCCAGCGAGCAGGCCGGAGATGACGAGGCCGCCAGTCGTGACCGGCCGACCGGCTGGGATTTTGGGTGGCGGCAGGTCGTCGAGATAAGCAGCGGTCTTCAGGTGCGGCTCGGGATCGTTTGCAGGACAGGCCATAAGTCCTGATCCGGCGGCGAAGAGTCAAGTTCCTATTTTTCCAATTTCACCAGGCGCTCCACCTTCTCCAGGATTGCCTATTTAACCAGCTTCACCAGGTACGTTAGAGAGCGATTCTCTTTTGTGCTAAACCGGGTTACGTAAGCGGGAGCTATATTCCCGCAGGTCGGAAGCAGATTGTTAATCTGCCCTGGCATGGGTTTCGAACCCGCAGTCCAGCAGAGGTGGTCTTTACTACGGACCACCGTCAACTGACCACGACCCAAATCGATCTTTGACATACATCCAGCCCTGACTGGTTCTGGGCCGGAGATCATCTTTGAGTTCCTGAAGAGCGCGCCTCGTGTCTCTCAAGCACAGGGCCTGATGCCGATAGTGGTCGGGAGCCTCTGCACAATGAACTCATCCCGCTACATGCTGTAGGCCCGGTGTGCTCACCGGGCGCACGTCGGCCCCTGGTTAATTTGTCCGGCGCAAGTGACCTGGAAACCTGGATTCTCCATCTCCAGCACCCCTCAACTTGCCGTTGGGACGGCTGCGCCCCATTTGGGGACGGCTTTGGGACGGATAGCCACATTCAAAATCCCCAATGTTCACCGGCCTTGGGACGGATGGGACGGATTTCCAGCGGGTAGGGGTGTCACCCTTCAAGGCGTCCTGGCGCGTCGGGGTTTCACCTTTGTATGGCCCACAACGGCTGAACAAGCCTAAACAAGCCTAAACAAGCCGAGACAAGGCTGGAAAACCCTGCAAAAGGTCAACTTCAGCCGTTCACATTAGGGCTGGCTAGGGCTGGCGAGGGTTAACTAAGGCTAAAATCATTGCGCGCTAGCCCTACGGTTGGGTCCGGGTTTGCTGGCCTTTCTGCAATCTGAAATCTGCACTTCCCTTGCGGTTGGTTGCGGCTGAAAGGTGAGCCTTCAGCACCTCATCTCTCACCTCTCAGCTTTCACCTTCCCTAGTCGAGCTGGACAAAGCTAAACAAAGCTAAACAAAGCTAATTTCTTGCTCGCGAGTTCTCAATTGGCCTGGCTTATGTCGGCGGGCAGTCGCAACCGCTACCAAACACCTCACGCCCGGGTGTGTTAGCGGTGCGAAGAATCAAAAGCGCAATTTTGGCCGATTTAGTGCTGATTCTCCGGTGAATCTGTGGTGCGGATGACTTTCAGGATTGAAGTTTCGATGCACCCAATTAGTCTGGCTGTCCATGGCTCGTAAAGTCTCGCAACGGAATGCGCAACCAAATGCGCGCGGTTTGAGTGATGTCATTGGCATTGTGCTGATTGCATTGGCGCTGCTGCTGCTGGTGGCCCAGTTTTCCTTCGATCGCCGCGATGTGGCGCATAACACGATGCCGCCCAACGTGACTATCCATAATTGGATAGGGATCGTGGGGGCTTATGTGGCAAATGGCTTCTTTTTCCTCTTTGGCGCTGGGGCATACGTTTTGCCCGTGATTTTGCTCATTTTCGGGCTCGGCTATATTTTCGAGTTCTTTTCATATTTAAAAAGGCGCTGGGCCTGGGCAGTGGCGCTGTTCCTGTGCTGTGTGGGGTTGCTGGACTTGTACTATGATAAGACTGCCTTGGACAAGTTGGCGCGCAATCCCAATTACGCGGCCGGCTTCATGGAACGCACCGCATACAATTTAAATGCGCACAGCCCTGGCGGGTTGATCGGGCAGGAAATTAACGAACTGATTTTTGGACATTTCGGGCGGCTGGGGGCGACGATTGTTTTCGCGACGGTTTATTTGGTTTGCCTGATTTTCCTGACCAATTTTCGACTCGGTGACTGGCTGAGGGGCGTATGGGCGGAGCGGAAATTTGCCAGGCCATTTGAGGCCGGGCCGGAGGAATCGGAGGAGTGGTCTCCCGAAGAAAAGGTGCTGGCCCGCAAAGCGCGCGAACTGGAGAAGAAGGCTGAGAAGCTCAAGGAAGAGGTGGAACGATCAGGGCTGGGTGCGGACTTGAAGCCGGTGCCGATTCCGACGATTCGGGATTTAAGCATTCCCACGGCGCGGGCCGGTAAGGGCACCAAGAAGCCAGAGATGGAAGAGCCACCGCCCGTGCTCGTAGGGGAAGTGATCACGGCGCGGGAAATTGAGGCGGCGACGACTGAAGAAGTTTTGGGGAAGAAACCGAAACCGGCGGAACCTGTGAAAGTCCCGGCGAAGGAAAATCCGTTTGTGCCCAGCCAAGGGGAAAAGGCGGAACCAGTCGTGGCGGCAGCCGAACCGAAAATCACGGACAATACTGGCGCTGCGCCGAGAAAGCCGTTGCCACGCAAGAAGCCGATTTCCGTAGCGGCGACACCGAGCATTGGGAATTATCAATTGCCGTCGTTCGATTTCCTGCAATTACCCGATCCGAATGTAAAGCCGACCGAATCGAAAGAGGAACTGATGGCCAATGCGCGCCTGATGCAGAGCACGCTGGCGCAGTTCGACATTGAAGTGTCGCTGGGTGATATCACGAAAGGGCCGACGATTACCCGTTATGAGCTTCATCCCGCGCCCGGCGTGCGGCTCGAGAAAATCACGGCTTTGAATAACAATATCGCCGCCGCACTCAAGGCCGAGCGCATCAACATCCTTGCTCCGGTGCCTGGTAAAAGTTCAGTGGGGGTGGAGGTGCCGAACCTGATCAAGACGAAAGTGATCATGCGCGATCTGCTTGAGTCTGAGGAATGGGCCAAAACCAAAGCGCGCATCCCTTTGGCGCTGGGCAAAGATGTTTATGGGCATCCGATCATTGCGGATTTAGGCGAGATGCCGCACTTGCTGATTGCCGGGAGCACAGGATCGGGAAAGTCCGTTTGCATCAACGCGATTATTGCTTCGCTCCTCTACCGGTTCCCGCCGGATCAGCTCCGGTTCGTGATGATCGATCCGAAAGTAGTGGAGTTGCAGCAGTATAATACGCTGCCGCACCTGGTAGTGCCGGTGGTGAATGATCCGAAGAAAGTGATTCTCGCATTGCGCTGGGTCGTGAACGAAATGGAAAAGCGTTACCAGATTTTCGCGAAGGTCGGCGTGCGGAATATTAAGTCGTTCAATGAACGTCCGCGCAATAAACCGCTGCCGCCAAGCGAACCGGAATTGCCGCTGATGGCAAAGAAAGAAAAGATTGAAGCGAGTTCGGATGGGTTTGCGGTGGAGTTAGATGAAGAAATTGTGGTGCCGCGCGAGGACGATATCGTCATTCCCGATAAACTGAGCTACATCGTGGTCATTATTGATGAGCTGGCTGACCTCATGTTGGTCGCGCCGGCCGATGTCGAAATGGCAATAGCGCGTATTACGCAAATGGCGCGGGCGGCTGGCATTCATTGCATCGTGGCGACGCAGCGCCCGAGCGTGGATGTGATCACGGGGGTGATTAAGGCGAATATACCGGCGCGGATTGCGTTCCAAGTGGCGGCGAAAGTGGATTCGCGAACGATTTTGGACGCGATGGGGGCGGACAAGTTGCTGGGCAAAGGCGACATGCTTTATTTGCCGCCAGGGTCGGCAAAACTGATACGGGCTCAAGGGGCGCTTATTACGGATCAGGAAATCCAAAATCTCGTCGATTTCATCGCCAAACAGGGCAAGCCAAGTTACGAACTGGAGATTCATCAACAATTGCAAAAACCGGCGGGCGGTTATGAAAGCGATGGCAGCGGTTTGGATGAAGACGAAGACCTCATTCAGCAGTGCATCGAGGTGATTCGGAGCGAGCAGAAAGCCAGCGTGTCCCTCATGCAACGGCGTTTGCGGCTCGGCTATACTCGGGCAGCACGGATCATGGACGAATTGGAGAACCGCGGCATCGTAGGCCCGAGCAAAGGTGCGGAACCGCGGGATATTTTGATAGATTTGGATGGAGGCGGGGCGGACGGTGGATCGCAACAAGCTGTGTAAAAGGGTGTGGATTCGCAATTTGGCGAAGGACGGAGGGTAATTCCCTGCGTCTGGCCACTAGCGCTTTAGCAAAAGCTCGTCCATCTTATGGGTAACTGAAAGGATGTTTATGGATCCGGTAAACATTTTAACCTTCAATGAACCAGACGAGGCTGCCCCCGTAATCCAGCGATTGGAACAATCCGGCATCAAGGCCGAAATCCAGGACCAGCGCAATTTGCAGAAATATTGGTTTATCTCCGAGCCACTGGCGGGGGTGCGGGTACGCGTGGATAAGAAAGATTATCAAAGGGCCAAAGAATTGGTTCAGGAATGGGACGGTAAAGAGGCATGTTTGGACCATGCGATTCATTGCCCGGAATGCGGTTCATCCGAGATTGAATATCCGCAGTTCACGCGCAAATTTGTGCTGCCTACCTTTTACGCATTGCTTTGCAAAATCGGACTATTCGAAACTGAATTTTACTGCCAGCACTGTCACTATACGTGGCCGACAAAGATTAAATTGGAGGGGCCCAAGGATGTGCTTGGCTGGCCAAATAAGCGAAAATCCGCGACTTCTGCGACCCGTAGTTAAGGCCGAAGAACTGAATTATAGAGCTGAGGGGGGAGAAACGCCCCGGCTGATTCTGCTTGCCCTCTTTTTGGCTTCCTTGTATTTTCTTAATTACTCCGGCAACCAAACTTTGAGCGAGATTTCGTGATCGGACGTACGTTCAGATACGTCCATTCCTCGCCTTCCGGAGAAATGACCGCCGAAAACGAGCATCATTGGAAAGTACAATTTTGGGATAACGTGGCGGGCAGATTGAGCATGAAAAAACCGCGATTTTTTTGAGCAATCCAGGACATGCAAGCGAAAGGAATCCAATAATGCCTGCGGCACAAGTTCCGACGAAAGCTTACTTACGGGCGTTTGTCTGGGTGAGTTTGGTTTCTTTTCTTTGCCTGAGCAGCCAAGCGCAATTCATAGCTTTCAACGATCATGCGCCGGGTGCCGGAACAAGTTCGAATAGCACAACATGGAGCGTGCAGACAAACGTTGGTACTGCCAACCCACTCAGGGACATCAATACTGGAAATAACCTTGGAGTCACCCTCACATTCCGCACGAATGCAAACGGGCTATCCAATGGCATGGGTGTGTTTTTTGCGAGTACGGCAGACAATCCGGCGAGCGGTACACCTGCTTATACGAATTTCAATGGATACGTGGATTTTGCGGGCTTGGGCACGTCTTCGGTTGAACTGCGAGGCGCGACAGCAGCGGTGACTAACTTGATCTCGGGTGTTGATCCGACGAAAACTTATGCGATTCGGGCGACCGCAGTGCGCGGAGGTG
>DASWRJ010000075.1:0-4541 GCA_036403255.1 Verrucomicrobiia bacterium | reverse complement strand
CATCCTCTGGTCCATTTCCATTTTGCTGAATCGCCAGCGTGGAGGGGCCGGTATGCCCCCCAAACGCTTGACGCCCGAACAATACACACGCGTGCAAAATGTTGCTCTGGCCGGCAAAAAAATTGAAGCGATTAAACTCTATCGCGAACTTACCGGCGCTGGCCTCAAAGAAGCCAAAGATGCCGTCGAAAGCATGAATCAGCCGAAAGCTCTTTAGCTGGCGGTTCTCGGAAACGGTGAATTTCATCATTTGCATGCCCGAATTGGTGATTACTTTCACTTCCGTATTTCAACCATGGCCCCATGGTCTCCTTTCCTGAAATTGCGCCGGGGTTGCAAAGTGGCTTGCCTGTTACAATTCCGGGGTTGGCGATGGGGCAATGCTTCTAATTGGCAAAACCGCCGTTCCAATCCAGCTTCAAATGAAGGGAGCACATAACCATGAAAAAAAATCTGGATCGCGTAAAGGAGTGGGCGAGAGATCTGCGGGTGGAGGAGCCTCGCTCTGCGGCTGAAGAATTGGCTGGTTTCGCAATGGGCCGCCGATGCCTGGATAAATGCCGCGCTTCATTGTTAGGATGGCAGGGCGACTATACTTTCGGTTGCCCATTGGACCGGGAATTCTTGCAGGAGGCCGGACTGGATCAGGAAGAATTCAAGGATTTCGTTGCGTCAGGCGCCTCCGACCAGGAAGTGGAGAATTGGGTGAGAGAACGGTCCCACGCGACCTCTTAAGTTTCGAAGCGGGGAGCGAAGCGCTTGGCCATTACAGACGCCTTGCGACACAACGTAAGGCCGGATTTACTGCGTGCTCTTGCTTTAACTGGGAAAGATTATATGTCTCAACTGCTGCACACTCGCCGTGCCGGTTGTTCCGAGTTGATGAATGACAATCGAAGCAGCCGAGTTAGCCAGCACCAGCGCTTCTTTTAAATTCGCACCCCCGGCCAGGGCAGCCGTCAAATTCGCCGTCACCGCATCGCCCGCGCCGACAATATCAATCTCGCCCTGCACCGGCAGCGCCGGCACATGGTCCGCTCGTCCATTCGGACTTGCGCCGCAAATTCCTCGCTCAGCCATCGTCACGAACACCTGACGACCCTGTTTCTGCGCCAGCGCTCGTGCGGTGGCTTGAATGGCATCTATATCTTTAGGCTTTGTGCCAGCTAACCGGGCCAACTCGGCCTCATTCATCTTAAAGCAAACGCTCGGATAATTCTGCAAACCGCGCCGGCTATCCGCCAGGATAAGTAATTCTGGTTTCGCTTTGGCCAGCGACCCGATCAACTCCAGCACCTCGCGCGTGACGACTCCTGTTTCCTCGACGTCCACCTGGTCCATCAATATGATCGCATGTACATGCGTGGCCAAATGCCGAATCGACTCCACAATGCTTTCCTGCACTGGCAGCGGCGTCGGGCTCCAATTCTTGCTGTCGAGGCGGTTCAGTTCCTGTGGCGCGCGCCCGGGATACATGACCAGCGGTTTACAATATGTGAAAGTGCGCCGCTGCGACGTTTCCAGAAAATGATCGAGCCTCACGCCCGCGCGTTCGGACAAGGCGCGGCGCAACTCGTAGCCTTCCCCGTCCTCTCCGGCAAATCCGACTGGATAAATCTCGCCCACCCCGAGCGCCGCCAGATTATTCAGGATGGTCCCGGCCGCGCCGGGTTGGGAGCGCACCCTCACGACGTTGTGCACAGGCAAGCCGGTCTCGATTGAAATCTCCTCGCGCGCCGGATCGATTTCGAGATAGCGATCCAGACAGACATCGCCCACCAGGGCAACCCGCAGCTTTGCATATTGCGCGGTGATGGATTCGAAGCGTTCCGGATGCATGCCTAAAAGAGAGTTGGTCAGGAGGTTTGCAGCCGGTGCAGCAGATTTTGCAGGAACACCACATTGTCCACTTGTAAGTAATGCATTGTGCCGCCCATGCGCGAAAAACTTTTGCAAAAGCGCAAGTAATAAGCTGGGTTCTCCTTCGGCGGTTCGCCTTTGGACCAATCCCAATTACCGCCATCCTGCAGATCAACCACGTAGATGCTGTGGTTTTGTACAATTGGGCGGCCCGCCTGCAGCCGCAGATTGTTGACGCAGCTCAAGCTCTTCTCGAAAACCTGCGGGGCCATGATTGCCGATCCGACCGACAGCACCACGCCGCCATCGAGGCCTTCGACTGCGCTGCCGAAGAGGCGAAAATCCATCTCTGCGGCCCGCCCTATGGCCGCGCCATTAAACATGGGATGGTTCGAAATAATATCATAGCCAATCCCCGGGTGCACCGTGATCGGAATTTGATGCCGGAAAGCATTGGCAAAGATCGAAGTTTCTTTCCATGGATGCCGCACTTCCATCCGCCCGCCCTTGATTCCATGCCCCTGCATCGCTTGCAACAGATCCGCACGGGCGGGAGTGAGCGGATGTGCCGGTTGCGAGCGTATGATTTTCTCCAGTTCATCCGCGCCCGGCAGCGCGACGCCATCCTCCTGAATGAACCGGCCGAGCGCGGTGCCATAGCCTTCGTTGCTCAAGCCGCCTGCCAGTAACGCCAGATGAATGTTGCGACCGGTTTCATCCCATGTGCCGAACGTGCCCGTCGCTACATTTTGCTCCACGCTCTCGGTGGACCAGGCCTGAAAAGCAAATTCCCAATCATGAATTGACCCGGCCCCATTGGTGGCCAGATGCGTGATCCAGCCGCGCTCCAGCATCCGCTCCACAAGCGCGGAAGCGCCATTCTTCACCAAGTGCGCCCCATAGAGAAACATGACGCTCGCCCCGCGGCGGCGCGCCTCCAAAATTTGTTTCGCGCATAGCTCGACGCGCTCACGAATCCAATCCGAGCAGGCGGGAGGCGGCGCGTCGGGTGAGACAAGGATGTCCGCGATGCGGCTCATGCTCTTGCGCTGCGCGAGCGGATATACCTTCAGCTTTTTCAGATCGAGAGGATGGGGCAGGGGAGGCATGGTTTTCGTTGCTCAGGTCATTTGAGAAAGATTCGCTCCAGCAGCAGGTTCGCGTCGCGATAATCCGGGATCACAGCGTGTGCCCCCACGCCCAGCAGGCGTTCGCGTTTCCAGGCGTCCACGCGTCCTGATCCATTGTGCGCTTCGTCGCTGGCGACGGCGATGGCGAGGCCGCCGGCTTCTTTTGTGTTCTCGATTTCGACATAGCCATCGCCGAAGGCGAGCAGGTGCGCGCCCTGGATTTGATTTTCGCGCAGAATGCGCTCAATCACCATCTTCTTCGAAAACGTCTTGTAATCATCCTTCGCGCCGTAAATGTGCTCGCCGAAGTAGCGCGTCACATCCAGCAGTTCGGCCTCCTGTTTCACGTACATTTCATCTGTGCCACTCGCCAGGTAAAGTTCCAGTCCGCGCTGCTGCAGATTTTCCAGGAGCGCCCGCGAGCCGTGGACGAGGAATTGCTCGCGGCTGGCCTGGCCGGACCGAATGGCATCGAGGCGTCCATGGATGCGCTCATCCAGCCGCCGTAAATATTCCTTTTTATACCAGAGCGGTTCGCGCGGAGTGCCGCCGCGTTCCGCAATCCGATCGGCCAATTGAATCATCTGATAAATCGTCTGCTTGCCGTTCAGGCGCATGATGTCGTCAAGCATCAACTGCCGCCGCTCGGCGTCCGTCTCGCCCGCGCGCGGGGGCAGCATCTCCACAAACATCGGTACCATCACCTCCGGCCAGCCCTCGCGAATCAGCGAGATCGTCCCATCAAAATCAAAAAGCACATGCGTGATTCCCGGCCGCGGCGCGAAGGAAGCGGCAAATTCAATCGAATTCATCATGAGGTCAGCAGATGACATGCTCTCCTGATCAAAAGAAGGATGCGCCCCTGAGACAAGGGAAATCGTAAACTTAGCAGGCTGCTTGAACTCATGGACAACACATGCTAACTGTTGCGCATTGACCGTAATGAAAAATCCTGACAAGAAGCTCGGGCTAAAGATCGCGTCCGGAATGTCACCACCCAAGCCACCCCAAGGCGGCGGTGTCTGCGCGAATTTCGAGCAACCGGAAGATCCGGAGCGGAATGTAGTAAGAATAGCTTTACCCCCCAAAACTACATCCACTGTTCGTATAACTTTTCTAAAGAAGCCGTAGCAACCCGCCTGAAACCAATTTCACTTCAACGCCTGCCCGGAGTTGGCCATTAGTAGTGCGGCCCTGATTTTGTGGAGTGCTAATCGCTTTTCCAAAAGGCAGTGTTAGCGAAGCTGCAGCGCCCCCCAATTGGCACGTCATTCCAAAAATATTGCCATTTAACTATGCTACGCTTTGAGTGCAGGCATCTTTGAGATAAATGGAGCAAACCTCAGCTAAAGAAACCTGGTTCAACCTACTCTTGGCTCACTGTTTTACTTTTGTCCTGCCGTTTGCCCTTATATGCACTCCCAGCGTCAATAAAAATCCGAGAACTGCTCCAGATAAATGGCCAGCCATGCTGACCTGCGGCACCAGGGAATCGAAGACGGTTTGCATGGCTACAATGCTCAACATCGTCGTGAGCCGTCGCTTTGCGGC
>DASWRJ010000074.1:0-6176 GCA_036403255.1 Verrucomicrobiia bacterium | reverse complement strand
AGCCCTCTTTGCCTGGTGGGCTTTTTGCTTGCTCCGAAAGCTGGCGAATAAATGACTCCAGGCTGGACCATTTCGCAAAACGACTGGCCCAGTGGAATCTCCCCCGCGCCAACTCAGGCCGCCATTACCACCCCTCAGTGCTTCGGTTCAAGGCCTTGCTCCGTCGAGCGTTTGTAAGCCTCAAACCCTTTCCGAACCGGCTCAGGAGCCTTCGCCAGCAATGCCGAAAGCTGTGCATCCTCCAAACTTCCTCCTCGCGCTCTCCAAAGTGCCGCCGTCTGCACGGCCATGGCCTCATCCGCCTTTGCAAGGGAGCCTATCAGCTTCTGGCCATTGCCCGCGCTCTTCTTCATGAAAAGTTCCGCATATCCGTGAGCGCTTGTGAATTTCCCGTCTCCGTCCGCATCCACCCAAATGGGATTTGTTATTCCCACTACTTGAGGTTCCCAGTGCCTGGAAGTTGGCTGGTAAGGCCGCGCTGTTGGCCAAAATGGTGCGGACACACCAGGCCCGCTCGCCAGCGCAACCAGGTAAAAGTCATAGGCCGGCCGGCGTATCTTCCAATTCAATCGCGCCTTCTCCACGTTGCTGCTCGGCGCAATCCGCTCTTCCCGAATCATCAGCCCGTTCGCAAACAGTTGCACTTTATCTGCCGTTACCCAACTCGGCCCTTGCACCGTGACCGACACGTCAATGTCGCGCTCGATCCGGGTCGCCAGATCACCCACCTTGAATTTCCCCTGCACGCGCATGTCAGTGAGCAATCCCAGGCTCACCAGAGCGCGGCCCTGCTTCAACGTCTCGCAGGCACGTTCGATTTTGATCTTATCCCCCCTTCCGCCTGCGGGATAAGCGATATACGTACGGCCTTGCCCCACAATGTAACGGCTCACATCATGCACATCACTCGACCCGACCCCCACAATTCTATGGCCAGCATTGAGCAATGCAAACCACCCCTGCACAACCCCCATCATGTCCGATTGCAGCGCGCTGCTGTTGATCAGTTCCATCGCATCAAATCCAAAGTCCAGCACGTGCAAGCTCTCTCCGCTCACATGATTAAAATTAGTGGCTGCAAACGGCTGAAAATTATTATGAACGTTCAGTGGATGATTCAGCACTACAACCTGCACCCCAGGCGTCGCGCGCATTCCTTTCAAGAGCAGCGGCCAGTTGTCCTCCGTTTCATCCGGCACATTGCTCCCGGCCTCGATCGGAAAAATGTTGAAATGCCCAATTTTCGTTGTGACCTCATCACCGGCGATAGGCGTAAAAAATTGTCGTGTGCCAGTTTCCTCAGCCGCTTCCGAGTAATCAGAAAATATATTATGATCCGTGGCCACCGGCAGATCTATGCCCTCGCCGGCGAGAGTCACAGCCCGTTCCTCCAGAGTCGCATCCCCATGGTGGCTGAGTGTGTAGGTGTGCACGTGCGTGTCGCAGGAAATCCACCCGGGGGTTTCGACCTCCTTCATGAGTTGCAGCTTCACAAAGTTTGTGTGACCTCGTGCCAGAGTGAAGATATTGCTCGCCACTCCGTAGGCAAACCCGCGCGTCGCATAAACAATATATTGCCCTGGCCACAATCCAACCTCAGCATCGCCCCGTGCTGTATAGACTACACCTGGACGTACCGCTAATTGCCGGTTCTCCGCGGCCTGCAGCGGCATGAGCGATCCTTTCAAATCGGTAATCGTCAGCCGACAAGGCATTGGCTCGCCAGATTTCGCGTCTGTGACCTGAACGTGTACATGCGCCTGCGCAATCGCCTTCTCGTATGGCTTTTCGTCCAGCGCGATCTCGCCGACAAAAATATCGTCCCTCTCTTTCGGTGGAATGATGGACAGAAGATTCTCTCCCTGCACTATACTTCCCGCCGGCACAGCCAGCGTGTGGACCAGCGGTGCTTCCATTAAAAAAAGTTTACCCAGTTTGTGCCCGTTCAACTCCACCGGCCAATCCTGTTTCACGTCATCTTGCCACAAAAACAGAGTGGCCTCGCTCCAGTTCGGTTTGGCATCAAAACGAATGTCGAGTCTCCGTGCATCCAGCTTATTCGTCGCGAAAAAATCATACTCGGGATCTCCACTCACACCGAGATGAAACCGCCGCGGCTCAATGACGCGCATTTCAGCCATACTGTCCTGCACGCCCATCCACCAACCGCATACCCCTAAAAAGAAAATCAGCTTCATACTTTCCATTTTTCACGTTGCGTGGGCAGCCAGCGATCCAGCAAGTCGCGGCAATTTAAAACTTTTTCGACCAAATCCAGCGGCACATAATAATACTGGTTTGAAGCTTCGAAGCCGAGGCGCGAATCTTCCGCTTGTAAAGAATACAACCGCTTTGCCGCCTCTTTTTCCATTTCCAATGAACGTTGCAAATCTTCAATACCCTTCTTGGCGTCATCTACTGCCTTTGCCTGCGCCAATTGCCGTCGGGCCATGACGATTCGCGCCTGGCTCGCCGCGCTTTGGAAATGCAAACCCGCAGCCTCCGCAATCCGCAGCTCCTCTGCCAATCGCGCTTTCTCAGGCCCGGACAGCTTCAGTTTACCGCCGACAGCCTTCAATTCTCGCATTCCGTCTAAAAATCCATCTGCCACTTTTTCGAGTTGCCCAATATAAACGGGCGCGGGATAGACCGCTCGCCACCGTTCCAGATCATCGTAGGGAAACCCGACCATGGAGGCCGCAAAGCCAGTCGGCTTTTCCCAAAGCAAATTTGCCGGCCCCACCTGCAATGGCGCTGAATAAACCAGCCCTCCATCAAACGGAAACTCCCGAAAAGCCTTGCTCCAGCGCGTCCACGCTTGCACAACCGCCGCCGCCAGTTGCGGGCCAAACTGGCTGCGCGCGACTCGCAGCATGGCCTCCTCCGGGGTGCGCGGCGCGTCCGCATCTTTGCGCGAGAGTTCCGCAATCACTTGCAGGTTCGGTGAAGGATGGCCACCCAATGTCCAGCCGAGCATCAGCCCATCGACGTTTGCCTTGAGGAGATTGGCTGCATGCTGCGCCACATTGGCCACCGCCGGAATGTAAGGAACAGCCGAAAGCTCCCAGGAATTATTCGCCTGAATCTTGGCGATCGTCGCGAGCCCTCGCTGCTTCGCCAGTTTCCAATGCTTTTGCGCACGCGGGCCTGGTCCAATCGAGGAAATCGAATACTCGCCGACACTGGCCTTTACGCCTCCACGTTCAATGGGCAAGCTCCATTCGCTGACGCTCATCAGTGTTACCTCCCGGGGCAGGCGCTGGATTATTTCGGGCACCCAATCATCCGCCCAGCCCCAATCCCAGACCAGCAAGCGCGATTTGCTGCCAGCATCCTTTATTCCTGCCTGAAAAAACGAATGCAGTTCTGCAATCACTTCTGCCGGTTTCCTTTTTGCACAGCGCGGGCAACTCCCGCCGCCGCCATGTGACCAGCAATTCGTCAGATTCTCCGAGCCGCTGATCGTGAAAAATCCGGCCAGCCCAGGCGCAGCCCGGCAAATGTGTGCAATGGCGCTTTGCAAATAATCCTGCACCTCAGGCACGCTCGTGCACAACGTGGCATGGTCGCCTTCTCGAACTCCCTTCAAATTCGGATTGCTCGTGAAGAAGCCAAGCGGCATCGCCCTCGGCTCATTCAAATACAAATAAACCCCAATCCCATGCTTGGAGGCTCGACGCGTTAATTCAGCCAGATGAGCGAGCCGCTCCTTGGACCCGACGCTTTGTTTCGGGTCCCATGGAAATGGCGCGAGCTTCGATAGCAAACCCTGGAGCCAAACGCCATTCACTCCGCTTGCTGCCAATTGGCGTAAGTAACCTTCGGGGTAAGGATCGGCCTTCGGTTCCAGCAACGGATCGCCGTAAAGCGCAAAATAGGAGTAACAGAAACGCGGCGTAAACCGGCTCTCATGGCTCGCTGGTTTATTGGCAACGCCTCTTTGCAAATCTTTAACGAAAGAAAAAAGTGGACTTTGGTATTTACCAAGACTATTCCCAAATTCCTCCTGCAGAATCTTCGGGATTAAAGGCGCACGCTCTACATTCAGCAAATCGTTTGAAAACTTGAGCGGAGTGCATTTCGGCTTATGGTTGCCGAGCTTAACGTAAAGAAAGTCGTCCTCCCTGAGCGTATAGGCGAGCTTGTCAGGGGACCAACCCAGCAGTTCAAGCAACTGCTCGTACGGCAACAGATGCCAATTGCGCTTTATGATGGTGATGTAACTCCGTCGCCATTGATCAGCGGAAACTTTCCCCGGCCGGGGCAAACCCATAGCGCTTCCCAGCGCCAGCACATCAGCTCCGGTGCCTCGCAAAACCTTCGCCATCCGCTCGCTCGGCACCAACGCCCAATTCCGCCAAACGAACGCATGCACTGGGCTCGGAAAATGTGGAATCGGCACGGGCATTGGCGCGTTACCATGCGGCAAGATGGAATTTAGTGGCTCTGCAGAACTTAAATGAAAAGGAAACGACAGCCCAATTGCACCCAGCCCAGCTGCTTTTATAAATGTGCGGCGTGAGGCTTCAACTTTCGGAGTCATGCCGGAGTCTATTATTCCGCATCATAAAAAGCTGCCGAATATTTACCGCAGCTCTTCCTTCCAGACTTTTGGCAAAAAAAGCTTGGTTTTTTTGCTCGAATGGTGTCGTTTGGGACCAGGAGAGAGCTTTGAGTTGTATATGACCAGCACATTACGTATTTTTTTGGCCCTGTTTGTAGGATTCACCGCGTCTGCCCGCGCTGATTTGATTGACGATTATGTCCTCTCGCAGATGAGCCTGAAGCAAGTTCCTGGCTTATCACTTGCCGTTTTGCATGATGGCAAGGTGCTCAAGACGAGGGGATATGGTCTCGCCAACGTCGAGCTTACCGCATCCGCTACCGAGGAAACAGTTTTCGAGATTGGCTCTATTACGAAGCAATTTACTGCTGCGCTCGTCCTGATGCTGATTGAAGAAAATAAGCTCGGGCTCGAAGACAGTGTCACAAAATACTTCACCAACGCCCCTGAATCCTGGAAGCCCATCACTCTGCGTCACCTCTTGACGCACACGTCTGGCATCAAGAATTACACCGGCCTGCCCGGCTTCGAATGCTCCAAACATCTCAATGCGGACCAATTCACCAAAGCAATCTCCGCTTATCCGCTGGCCTCCGAACCTGGACAAAAATTTGCCTACTGCAACTCCGGTTACAATTTGCTCGGCTTTATCATCGAGAAGGTTACTGGCAAATCTTATTGGGAAATGCTGAATGCCCGGATTTTAACGCCGCTCGGCATGAAAGCAACCCAATCTCGGGATACGCGCAAGGTCATTATGCACCGCGCTTCCGGCTACGAAAAGGAGAAGAATGTGCTGCTGAATCGTGAACGGGAGTTAACCGATATTTTTTCAGCGGGTGCCATCTCTTCCACAGTTCTGGATTTGATCAAATGGAACTCCGCCCTCGAATCGGGCCGCCTCCTCAAACCTGCCAGCATTGATCTGATGTGGACGCCCACAAAATTAACCACCGGCGAAATGTATCCGTATGGTTTTGGTTGGCGCATGGATGATTACCACGGCAGCAAGTGCATTGGCCATGGTGGTTCCACATCCGGCTTCTCCTCTACCATCAAGCGTTTTCCGCAGGCCAGGCTCGCGGTGATTGTCCTCAGTAACTCGGGCGAGGAAGGAATTGCCTCGGAAATAGCCAAAGGCGTGGCTGATTTTCTTTTGCCTTCCCATCAGCCTGTGGCTAGAAAATAAGCTTTGTCGGGACGCGAATCTGCTCTGGACGTTTTCAGTTCTTTTCCGTATCCATTCTCGCACTAAATTTTATGAGCGCTGAATCAAAACCACTGGTCGGAATTATCATGGGCAGCCAATCGGATTGGGACACTATGCAGCATGCCGCTGCGCAATTCGACGAATTGCAGGTCCCTTATGAAGTGGATGTCATTTCCGCCCATCGAACACCAGATCTCCTTTTCGAGTATGCATCGACCGCCGCGCAACGTGGCCTCGAAATTATCATCGCTGCTGCCGGTGGCGCTGCTCACTTGGCCGGGGTGACCGCCGCGAAAACGGCACTCCCTGTTCTCGGGGTGCCTATGGAATCCAAATCACTCCACGGCATGGATTCGCTTCTGTCCATGGTCCAAATGCCTGGCGGCGTGCCGGTGGGCACTT
>DASWRJ010000073.1:0-2537 GCA_036403255.1 Verrucomicrobiia bacterium | reverse complement strand
AATGCTCGGCTTCCAACACCACCATCCCGCCTGATTCCAGAAAAGCTCCTTTGCAATGAATCAACCCCAAATGCAGAGCTAGCGCCATTACCGCAAATAACACTGTCGGCCTGTGGCAGGCACGTTGGCTAGCCATTATACCTGTGCCTTCGACTCTCACGCCCTTCATCCCATTGCGGGTTCGTGCGCGCAAGAATTTTCCGGTTTCATGCGTTGCAAACAAACGGCCTGGGTTTCCCATCACGTGCTAACGTTTATGCGCGCTGCTTTTAAATTGGTTTAGGATATGCCGAACAGCATGCCCTGTTCGCCCGCCAGCTTCTGTGTTTGAACACAGGTTCCGATGCGCTCGGTTCACCGCTTTGCGCATCAGCTTTCAACTGTTCCATCGTTCCATCTGGTTATCACAAAGCGTCTCGGCATTAGCAACTTGATTCCATGAGCCATATAAGTTTTCCCCATCTAATGCCCTCTGAACGAGAAGCCTGCATTGCTTGAGCCACTTTACAAACTGGTGTTTTTACCGTGCTGCGCCTTTTCTGGGTATGGGGCCTTGACCCGATAACCAAGCAGCCTTCACCTGCACATCGAGCTCAGTGCACCGGCTATTCTAGGCGATATTTTTGGCGTGCGTTATTTTACCGAATGTGCATAATCAGCACCCACAGCACCAGAAAACATGGCATGAACCGGATCGTGTTAACCTTGGCCTCGACTGGTATTCTTTTAGTACTTCTTGGCTCTCTCATGCTGGGGTGCAATAAAAAGGGTCTGGAGGCCATGCCGGTCTGGGAACTGCGGGACATGGACGGTAACCGAATCAGCTCTCAAGAGTTTGCCGGCAAAGTAGTTATCGTCGATTTCTGGGCCACCTGGTGCCCGCCGTGCCTGCAGGAAATACCCGGATTCATCAATCTTCAGGAAAAATACAAAAAAGATGGTCTCATCGTCATTGGCATTGCTCTTGATGAACTCGGTGCTCAATCCGTCAAGCCGTTCATGAAACAGCGCGGCATTAATTATTTGGTTCTTTCGGGCGATACGAGCATCCAGCTTGCGTTTGGGGGCCTGGATGGTTTGCCGACGACTTTCATTTTCGATCGCCATGGCAAACTCATCAGCAAGCATGCTGGTTACTGCGAGCCTTCCGTCTTTGAATCTGAAATCGCTCCTTTCTTCGGAAAAAGGTAGATTCTCCCCAGCGTTGCTCTGCAATCGGACCGCATTTTTCGTCCACAAAATTTCCTCTCTTGCCCAAACCGCAAGGTTGAGGCCAAATTGCCTCCGATTCGATTGAGAAATTTTTATGAAACCAGACGCCGCACCGACCCCAGAACGCATCATGCAATTCGCCTGGGGCTACGTCCCACTGCTGCTGATCGCCACAGCCATCCGTCACAAGCTTTTCGACCATCTTGATTCGGGCCCTAAAAAGTTTACCGAGCTTGTGAAACTCACCGGCACGAGCGAGCGCGGCTTGCGCGCCCTGGCCAATGGATTAGTCGGCATTCAATTGTTAAATAAATCTGGCGAGGAATATTCACTCGGCCCGGATGCGGCCATATTTTTGGTTTCGACCAAGCCAAGCTTTCATGGGCTGCTCTTCCTTCATTTCGTAAAACAACTCCTGCCTAAGTGGCTGGACCTGGACAAAATCGT
Organism: Verrucomicrobiia bacterium; assembly: GCA_036403255.1. GTDB lineage: Bacteria > Verrucomicrobiota > Verrucomicrobiia > Limisphaerales > JAQGOV01 > JAQGOV01. Next base: position 878 of record DASWRJ010000073.1, on the reverse strand, counting down.
CACCACCGGCAAGCCCGCCCAAACGGTGAACATGGAAACGGAAGGCGCGGCTTTCTTTGCCGAATTTGTCGAATCCCTCTTCCCACTCAGCTACCCCGCCGCGAAAACACTCGGTGAGCATCTGCAAATGGCGCAATCCAAGCCGGGCACCACCGTCCTTGATCTCGCCGCCGGCTCAGGCGTTTGGGGCATCGCCCTGGCGCAACAATCTCCTAATGTAAACATTCACGCGGTGGATTGGCCCCCGGTCTTGAAAGTCACGAAGAAAGTCGCTGACCGCCATGGCGTCGGGAACCGGCTCACGGCGGTCGAAGGCGATTTGACCAGCGCGGATTTCGGCTCCGGTCATCGCGTGGCCACGCTCGGCCATATTCTCCACAGCGAGGGCCGCGAACGCAGCCGTCAACTCTTGCGTAAGACATTCGCCGCTCTGGCCAGTGGTGGAACAATTGCCATAATGGAGTTCCTGGTGAACAACGACCGCACCGGTCCGCCGAGCGGTTTATTCTTCGCTGTGAACATGCTCGTAAATACCGTTGACGGTGACGCCTTTTCATTCGAGGAGATTAGCGACTGGCTGCTCGAAGCCGGATTTAAAGACCCGCGCCTGCTCGAAGTTCCGGCGGTGTCCCCGCTTGTGCTCGCCACCAAACCGTAGTTTTGTGCAAGCGAATCCCGCCCAGACGTATGGTTTCTGGCTTTCGCGCCTGGGTGCATCTCAACGCTGGATTGCAGCTTGGGCGCGGCAATTCATGACCGAATCGCGGCGACAGATCGTGCCCGCCCCAGTCACACCAAACCCTCTTTCCTGGAGCGATAATGCCATTACCATGGCGTGGCTCGGGCATTCCACGGTGCTCCTCAATTTCTACGGTCTG
>DASWRJ010000072.1:0-6272 GCA_036403255.1 Verrucomicrobiia bacterium | reverse complement strand
GTTATCATTCGTGAGCCCGCCACTAATCACATCCGGAGGATTGTAAAGTATTTCGGTAATAATCATGGGGCCAATCAAAGGAGGGCTGTTGTCCATGCCAGTGCTCAAGCGAAAATCGGAAATGTCGATCGGGTTGTCATGTCCGAAAGTGCGGGATTTCATGGCCACAAGATCTGTGCCGCCATCGCTTTTGACGTAGCGGCCAAAGGAAACGCCGTGAGCGGCTGAGCCAAAATCTTTTTTGATGCGAGCACCTGTCACCGTGCCATTCGGCAAAACGGAAGTTAGCAGCACCGAATCGCCATGAGCCGAGTTGAAAGTGAAATCAGGCAGGTTGCCGGTGCCGGACCGGTTGAAGCCCGGTGTTGTCGAAGCGCCATTCAATTGATTTTGCTCGAAGAACATTTTGTAGCCGTGGGCCGGCACCACAGTCCCGGCGGGGATGTGAAATTTGAATGGGAAATCGGCATCATTACTCATCCACCAGTTACTGATGTCCACGGCCGTGTCTGTAGGATTGTAGAGTTCGACGGCGTCTTCGATGGGCGGATCAGTATGGGTCAGGATTTCATTTAGCAAAATGTTAGTGATGGCCTGCCAGGCATTCGCCGCGCCAGGAGTGAGATTGCTCTTGCCGGGGAAGTAGAAGAAGTTTGTCCCGCCATCCGGCAAACGGCCCATGGAAACGTCGCCGGTTTGAGGGCCAAATGTGACACGATCGATAATGCTGGTTTTATTGGTTTGATAGATGGTAATCGTCTCGCCCAGGGTGTGACTAAGTTTGAAAAGCAAATGATCGGGCAGATTCGTCGTGCTATCGCACCAATACTGCAGGAACGCACCAGAACCAATAAAAGAATTTGGCCGGAGAGCGGGAGTGGTGATCGCATTCGTCATGTCGCTGATATAGAGGCCCCCGAGTGCGACGATGCCATTGGTCTTGGGATTATAAATTTCCAGCCAGTCCATATTTGCGCCCGCGGAATTCGTCGCGAGCCATTCGTTTATCCGCAAGGCGATATTCGTTCCGAACGTGCCTGCCACGACCGCCTGATTGGTGGCGAGCGGAGTCGGTTTCCCCAGTGTCCATGCCCCAGTGCCATTTGGCAAACGGCAGAGGGGGAGATCGCGAATTTGAGGGCCGAAGACAACGTAATCTTTGCGCGTGGAACCGTTGTAGAGGGCCACTTCTTCACCAGAGTTCTTCAGCGTAAAATTTGTGCAGATAAGGCCGGTGTAGGTGATCGAGGAATCGAGCCAGACGATCAGGAACCCTTTCGCCGGGATGCTGGTGCCGGACGGAAATTTGTATTTCGCGGGCGTAGTCGGATCATCGGTCAAAGTCCACGAGGAAAGTGAAACTGCGGCCGAATTGGTGTTGTAGAGCTCGATGTAATCCGGGCTGGTGTGGCCAGGAGAGACGACGCTGCCGCCATTGTCGGCGCAGATTTCGTTTAGAAATACCTGCGCGCTAGAAGGCAGGCAAAAGGCCACCAGTACTATCGCGCAGAGGATTCGTAGAATGGCCAATGGCCTCCGCTCAGTTACGTTCATGTTACAGTTCTGTGACAATGCAATGTAAGTACCATCTCCATAGGGCTTTGTCATGAGGGGGGAATTACCTTTGAGGGGTACGTAATCGGTCTCTTTGATGCGTAGGTAGTTTTGCGGTAGCTACCGCGACAACGCTAACAATACCCAATAATGCACAGGAAATAGCGCACTAAACGTAATCTTCAGATGCGCGGAATTGCGAATCCGCGAATCAGAATTAAGAGTTGTGAGGGTTGACGTCCCAGTAGACCAGTGGCAGCGAGCCCAGGGCTCGGAGACCATTTTATCATTACTGGATCGCAGCAACGTGAGCGGCAAGTGAACAAAGATAGAGCAAGCGCGAACACTCGCTCTATCTTCTTCGAGTTCATTTAATGCTTCAGGAACAGTTTCCATTCCGCCAAGGCGTACGTGTTGCGCAGCAAGGCTGTCACGGGCAGTTCCTTGGGAGCGCGAGGCGCACTGAGCAATTTCAAGCCGGCTTCGTCCGGCAGGCGGTTACCCTTGAGCGCGTTCACATCCTTGCTCGACCAGACGAGGTTTTCCCAAGTGTCCTGGCCGCCGCGCGAGCGCGGCAGGACATGATCCAGGCTGCCTTCATCGCGGCGGAGCAACTTGCCTGTGTACTGGCAGCGATTGCCATCGCGCTCGCGAATCGCGCGGGCGCAGAGTTTCGGGCGTTTCTTCGGCACCTTGGCGAAGTTGGCGCATACGATAACTCGCGGCACACGAATCTGGCCGCGCACGGTCTGCACGAACTCATCCTGCTCGCGGACAGGCAGGCGAATCCATTCCTCCCAGGCCACGGGACGAATATAATCGTCGCCCTCGATCTCCAGCGCAGTGGCGACGTTGGTGGCCATTTGGCAAAACGCTTCCGCTGGGGTGCGGATGTTGATCGCCTGCCAATTGCGGTTCAAGACCAGCACGATTGATTTATTCAATATGTCGTTCATAAAATGTTTGGTGTTTGTTCTTTGTTGAATGGAATAAGTATATCTTTCCAAAACCCGCTAGACCCGCTAGGCCTGCCAGGGCCCGCATAAAGATTGGGGATTTTGCATGTCGAAAAAAATGGGCCTAGCGGGTTGACCCGCCAGGAGCAAAGGCAAAAATTACCGAGGAGTTCAAGTTGTGTCAAAAAATGGTCGCCCGGGAAGGTACTGCCCCCTCGATTTCTGGGTGTAGGCCAGACGTGATGCTATTTCACTACCGGGCGGAGGGATTTTGGATTTTAAAAATTGCGAATTGCGGATTATTAAAATTGGTGGCCCGCCAGGGTAACGCGCCCTGTTCCACGGATTAAAAGTCCGTTGCATCACTTTAATGCTTGCAGGCCGAAAAGGGTGGTCGCGAGAGAAGCCCAAAATGCGTTTTTTAAAGGCGAACTTTCAACGAACAGAAGAGGTAACGCGCAAAGGATGAGGGACGGGTGCGGAATTGAACAGACTCAGCTATAGGCCAAGACAATGCCGCACTGCGTATTCTACTTTCTCAAGCATCGAACCAGAAAGTTGTCCGGCCGGGGTCCCAAGGAACCGGTTAGGATCAAGCGAGCGCAACTGAAAGCAAAGAAAAACGGTTTCAAAGGGCAGGCCACTTTCAGAAGCAGCGACCCGAACATTGGTAGGAAAGTCACGGGTGATATTTTGACCTTTTGTGCCAACCACAACGGTAACAACAAGAGGCAGACGATTGATCGAATCTACTGAAGGACGAGGACAGGGCGCTGTCCCGCCTGTTCACGTCCCTGAACAGGATTCAGGTTAACGAAGTATATCTCTCCCCTCTTGACTGGCATCAGTGTTTTTTCAATCCATCGGACTCAGATCCGCTGAACTCTTTGTTGATCTGGCTGATCTCGCGTTGTACTTGCGGATCGATAGCCATGGCAGAAAGATCGGCATCCCAAGTTGCGGGACGCTTTGAAACGTTCAAACGGACGCGGTGAATAAGGCGCTCCAACAAGCCCAATTGATCTTCGGGTGATAAGCAGGCAAATTCATTTTCAATCTGACTTGGTAATGGTATTGCCATAATTCTCTTATTTTCGCGGCTTCCGGGGTCTAAGTCAACGATGGGAAATTGATAATCGCGTCCGCTGATCGCCTTAACCGAAATCAAGAGATTGGCGATATTGGAGCGGGTGAACGGAGTCGCACCGTCATCTCAGCCTTGGCACGGCCGCATTCTGCTGTTGAACCACACCCGCAAAATGGCGTCCCCAGCCGGGCTTTCACCAGCAACCTGGCGCTTAGGACGCGCCCGCTCTGTCTTTGAGCTATGGAGACTTACGACGAATCCCTGGCTGGTCTCTTCCACCAACTCACACCAAGTCCTTTCGGAAAGGTCTGGGCCGCTCGAGCTGCTTCGCGTTCAGGGAATTCGAAATGGTGCGCGCGTCCGGTAACGCTCCGGAACCCGGCACTGATCTAGTGCGATTCCGCTTATAAGGCGGACGGTTCTCTTTGAACTACGCGCGCAAAAAATTGGTGCGGCAACCGGGAGTTGCACCCGGACGATCTGCCTGGAAGTGCTAGCGCACGGCCACTACATGCTACCTCTTGAACATCACTGCCGCGGAAAATGGCGGAATGCCGTGGACTTGCGCCACAAACTCACGCAAAAGGTGGATCGATCTGTTTAGCAAACAGTTCCGGCTCGCTCGTCCGGTTGGCATTCCAGAAAGTTTTTGGACTAACGCAAAAGAGAAATTGGCTCCCGGAGCTGGAATTGCACCAACACACACGGCTTCAAAGGCGGCCGAACTGCTCTTATTCAATCCGGGAAAAAGTGGTGTCCGCGGCAGGAATCGCACCTGCGACATCCACATTAGGAGAGTGGCGCTCTGGTAACTGAGCTACGCGGACGAAGTTGGCTGCCCGGATGATTTGCACCAGCATGCGTGTTCAGAGCCCGGCGTTGGTTGGCTCAAGGTTTTGTAGCTGGCATCCTTTCAGGATGCGTGGGTCTGGGCAGGCCTGATCGGTGATGTCGCTGCGGTCAATCACCGGCTAATGGCTGATGAGCCTTCGGCTTGAAGGATGTTTCGTAGCTGGAACTGCTCCAATGCAAAACGCGTCTATCGCTTAAAAGCGGAGTAATCGGCATTCCCGCCCGAGCCGAGGAAAGCGAGCAGGTCCAGAATTTCGTCGCGGGTTAGGATATTAATCAGTCCGAGCGGCATCGGCGAAACCGAGGAAGGTTCGCGCCTGATGATCGTTTCTTTGCGGACTTCGACGAGACTTTCAGACAAAGGATTTTCGCGCACGAATACTTTTTGGGAGTCTTCGCGTTCGATTAATCCGGTAACACTGCTGCCATTTTTGAGGTGAAACATGGTATTTCGGTATTTGTCATCAATGACCCTGGATGGATCAACCATGGACTCAAGGATGGCGTGGCGATCAAACCGGCTGCCAACCGACGTCAACTCGGGACCAATGGAACCCCCTTCATTTCCGAATCTATGGCAGAGGAGGCATTGGCCTTTTGTCAAAGCGGCTTTTCCGTTGGAGAAGGAACGGCCCCGAAGAGGCTGGGTTAAATCGAAATCGCTCATGCGCCACTCGCGATAAAATTGGCCAGGAATGGAATTAGTATTAAGGCGGAGCGAAACCACTTTCGTCCCGTCCAGCCATGGTTTGAGAGCTTCACGTTCAGCGGGCGAAAGCCGGGCAACAAAGTCGTCGCGGACCCGTTTGAGAACACTGTAATAATCCCGAGCGCCCTGCTGCCGCTCGGCGCCCGCGAGCAAGTCGAACCAGGCTTCACGTTGAGCTATCGTCCAGCCTTCCTTTACATAGCGAAGATAGAACAGGTATTGCATGAGGTCTTCGGCTTTGTCGGTGTCGCGGGCCAATTGCAAGGTCTTGCCGACGACGAATGGGGATTGAAGATAGACCAGCAAGACACATAGGCGATGATTCAACGGCCAGGTGGAAGATGGGTAGAGCGGCTCAAGTTTTGCGCGGATCGCGGAAAGCATTTGCGCGTCAGGTCTTCCCATGCGGGCGCACGCCACCTCGTAGATGCGAAGCGCGCGGATTTGGTCAGTTTCACTCAATGAAGAAAAGGACAGATTGTTGAGCCGGTCCAATAAGGCTGACTCGATCTCAGGAGAGCCATTTCGCGCTAAAGCCAGGCATGCGGTGAGGGCAATGCCGGTATTTTTCTCGGAAAGAGCGCGGGCTTGCCATGTTTGAAGAGGCTGATGCTCCAACGCGATGCGGGCTGCGTGGTGAATCCATGCATCGGTGTGACCGAGGTTGGGCCAAATCAGTTCCAACGCGCCTACGGTATTTGTCGCAGCAGGCTGACGATGAAAAGTTTCCAGCTTCCGGCGCAACTCGCGAGCGGCCTTTGCCTCGATTTCCTGGGCCAACTCGGCGGCGGACTTTGGTTGTTCGTCGAGTTTGGGGCCGGTGTAAGAGATGCGATAAAGGCCGGATTGCGTGGACCGCCCGCCGGTAATCAAATACATCGCGCCGTCGGGGCCAAAGGCAAAGTCGGTCACATTCAAAGGCCGGCCGCTGATAAAAAGCTCGGAAGTGGCCGTGTAACTTGCGCCTCGCGGCTTGAGATGCACCGCCAAAATCCGGCCATAAGCCCAATCCGCAACGAAGAGAGCGCGCTTGAACTGCGGCGGAAATTGGCTTTGCGTGCCGAACTCGATCCCGGTCGGTGAAGCGAGGCCGATGTCCAAAGTTGACGGAAGG
>DASWRJ010000071.1:0-15143 GCA_036403255.1 Verrucomicrobiia bacterium | reverse complement strand
CTGGCGCTGGGCGACGCTTGCGGCCGTAATGAACGGAGCAACGCCGCGGGCCGATGTGCTTGCGCAACTTTCTTACCCAAGCGCAGGGCTGGTGGAAATCGCTTTAACCAACACGGGAGCAGCGAGCGACGCAGGGCCAATGCAGGTGACACTTTCGTGGCAGGAGGCGCGGTTGGTGGCTTGCGATGCATTGCGCGATTTTGATGTGAGCGAAAATGGAGCGAGCACTGTCCATTTCAAAAGCAAAGCGGGCCTGCCGCCGCTGTTGCCGGGAGAGAATCGGATGATTGGCTGGATGCGGTTAAGCACGGAAGCAAAGGTGAGATATGAAATACGCCATACGGAACGCTGAAACCATCGCGGTTTTTATTCTATTGTGCATGAGCGCCTTACCGGCCCGGCCTTGCGGCGTGTATTTTCCGAACACAGTCATTCTCGACAGCGATCAGGAGTTATTGGCCGCGCCAGAGGCGTTTTTCGCGCGCGAGTTGGAGCGGCTGAATTTGATCCAGACGATTCAACGTGCTGTCCTTTCCACGAATGGGTTCGCTCAAGCCTGCGAAGCCGAAACTGCCGACCTGCGCCAGGCCCTTGAACGAGCTGGCGTGCCTGAAGCGCAAAGTCGCGAAATCTGCCAGCGCTATCACCAGGAACGCTCTAAAATTGAAACCGCTTTGAGCTTCGAAAGGCCGGGCGAGACTCGTGGCCAGCAGCGAGCCGCCTTCAGCGTCGAATCTTCAATCACTGAGGAAAGGCTGCGCCCGACCAATTCCATGCGGCTCCCCGCCAATCTGGTGCCGCAAATGGTCCCTGGCCTGCCGCTGGAGTTCGCAGATTATTTGCGCGGCAGCATCGCCTGGCATCAAAATAAAATCGAAGACGCCCGGGCCGCCTGGAAAGTGCTCCTCAACCGCCCGCCAGCCGAGCGCCACTTTAAATCTACCTGGGCTGCTTACATGCTTGGCCGAAGCTGGGAAGTCGATAAGCCCAGCCGGGCGATTGTTTTTTTTCAGACCGTCCGCGAGTTGGCCCAAGCTGGTTTTGCCGATAGCCTCGGGCTCGCCTCCGCCAGTCTTGGCTATGAAGCCCGGCTACATTGGCGCGCCGGACGCTATGGTCAGGCAGTTGATCTTTATCTGCAGCAATACGCCGCTGGCGAGCGGACGGCGCTGAACTCGCTGCTTTTTTGCGCTTCCAAAGCTTTGGAGTTGGGAGAGCCCGCGCTCAAGCCGCTCGCCAAACATCCCCGCGGGCAGCGCCTCGTCACCGCGTACGTCATCTGCGGCGGCTACCGCAAACCAACTATAGACGTGGATGGTTCCGCCAAGGAATCGATCCTGAAATTTCTGGGCAAATATTCCTACACCGCGCCGCGCGCGCAAACATGGCATACATGGGCATTGCCAGTAAAACTCTGGCTCGAAGCAGTCGAGAAGGCCGGCGTCAAAGATGTTGATTCGGCCGAGCAACTGGCGCTCGCCGCCTATCAGGCCGGGGAGATGGAAATGACCGCGCGCTGGATTGGTTTGGCGCGCAAAGATTCCATTACGGCCCAATGGCTCCAGGCCAAGCTCTTCATGCGCGCGGGCAAACTGGATCAAGCCGCAGCCCTCCTCCTCCGCATTGCTCCGCTCTTTCCCCTCGACAAGACCAATAGCAACCGCCTCGAAACCGGCCTGTCCATGGAAGCGTATTACGTGTCCGAAGGCATCTCTGCTGCCCGGCACGCTCGGGCTGAGCTCGGCGCGCTGCAACTGGCCCGGCGCGAGTACGTCCAGGCCCTTGACACGCTCAGGCAGGTTGGCTACGAGACCGACACCTACTACATCGCCGAATGTGTGCTGACGCTGGATGAATTGAAAAGTTACGTGGACAATCATCCCTCTGCGTCAGCGGAGTTGCGCGATCTTCTGGCCCGCCGTCTTGCGCGCGACAATCGCTTCGAGGAGGCCAAAGCTTACTTCGGCAAAGACCAGGTTCTGCACGTCGAAAAATTTATCGAGCTCTTGCGCGCTGGGCACGACGAGACCCAACTGCACGAGCAGCGCGCTGGCGCTCTCTGGGATTGTGCGCTGCTCCTGCGGGATCATGGCGGCAAATTCTTTGAACCCTATGTTCCGGAATACCCTTACACCCGCGCCATTAAAAACGGCTATGAATTCATCGCCAACGCCACTTATCGATTCACGCTGACCAATCTCACCTTCGCCAAACCGAGCGCTGAAGAAGAGCAGCGGGTGCGCGCCAATGTGCCGCAAGCCCGCAATAAGTTTCATCCCCTCTTTCTCGCCGCGGATTTGGCCTGGGAAGCCGCTCAGTTCATGCCCAACAATTCCGATCAAACCGCACGCACCCTTTGGCAGGCGGGCACTTGGATCAAATATCTGGATCCGCAAGCCGCTGATCGATTTTACAAGGCGCTGGTGCGGCGCTGTCGCAAAACGCCACTCGGGAAAGAAGCGGATAATCGGCGGTGGTTTCCGCAGCTGGACGCCAATGGTAATATCATTCCCAAGCCCGCTAAAACCAACGCGTTGGAGCAAGCGAGAAGCTCCTGAATGGGGGGGGGCGTTTGTGCCAAGGGGGACTCTTTTGAGGTGCAAAATACTTGATAAGAGCGCGCCCGCGAATTAGTATTTGCGGCAAAATTTCCCTTCGCCCATGAACTACTATCTAGCGCGCGATGGTCAGACATACGGTCCTTATCCGGAAGAGGATTTTCCAGGCATGATCCAGGCCGGGCAGGTTATTCCAGAGGACTTGGTCTGCCCCGAAGGCAGCGCGGACTGGATCGGGCTCTCGCTAGTGCCGGCGTTGGCCGCGCATTTACCCAAACCGGTAGCAGCGCCTGCTGTTGCAGCAGTGGCAGCCCTAGCAACCGCCCAGCCAGCGAGTTCTTCGGCTCCAGGGCTGCGCGTAGCAGCGGTGGCTCCGCGGGCCGAACCTGAGCCGCGCGTCATCAATTCGTCGCTGGCCAATTTCACACCGGTCCAGCCACGCCGAAGTTTTATGGATCGGGTCGAGGGCTTCTTTCATCATTTTAAGGCGATTGCTTATGGGACAGTTATACTGATATTCGCCATTTGTGGGATTTTTGGTTTTTTAGCAACCAAACACGACCAAAAGGAAATTGCAAAGCTGCACAGCCAGCCCGGCTGGAAGGCCTTCGATTCAGGCAATAGCCAGATCGATTCCGAGAGTGCCCAGGCTGGCTATGGCAATAATGAAAGCGCCACCAAAGCTGCCAAAGCCCTGGCCAGCGTGCTGGCCAGCGCGCAGAAACTCGGCTTCGAGTTTGAGAAAACGCCGCGCCTGCGTGGACGCAGCAAGGTCGGCCTGGTTCTCTCGGCGGTCGATGCGGCCACGGCCGGAACTGGCAAGTTCGAAACCTACGTTGATCTGCGAAATGATCGTGCCCTCGTTTTAGTGCATGTGCCTGAATACAGGCGGTATAAATCCGATGCACGGGACGCGATGCGCGAGCTGTGTTTTGAAGCTGCTGCCACTTCAGTGCTGTTGCTGCCGGGAGCGATTAAAAAGGGTTCGGACTTTGCTTTGGTCGTAGGGGTGCGGGACAAAAATTCGTATGATTGCGTGTACGTGATCCCAAACGTTTCGAAGATTAATAAAGACTCCTCAGCGCCGCCACTAGCGGCCAAAGGCAATGTGCCAAGCCATCAACTGCTGGTGAAATGGTTCGGCGAGGAGAAGCCTTAAAGCCATCTGTAGAGTTGAAAAAGACCGACCTTCCCTGCCAACAATCAAGGTGACGTTTTCTTTAACGAGGACAAATACTCGACGAGATCCACCAACTCCTCGGTAGTCATGCTTTGCTGCAAACCGATCGGCATGATGGACTGCTTCATTTGCTCCCTCTGCAGCACCTCCGATTTTTTGTAGCGCGTCACCAGCCCGCCCACCGCTTTTAGGGCAATTTCATCCACCGAATCACTCACAATAATGCCAAACGGCTCATCGCCAGACTTGAGCTTGAGTTGCCAGGCTTCAAACCCAAAGGATATGCCCGCGCTGGGCTCGAGAATGGCCTCATACAAAGCGTCCTTGCCTAGTTTGCTGCCGATCTCTGACAGGTTTGGCCCGAAATCGACACCCTGACCACGGACTTGATGGCAGGTGGAACAGCCGACCGCTGGGTTCAAAAACAATTTTGCGCCATTCGCTGCGTCTCCTTTCAATTTCGTCAGCTCCGAAATCGGCGGCAGCGGTTGCGAGTTGCGGCCCGCGGGCGGGGGCAGCAATTCCGCAGCTTGTTGTTTGATGTTTGCCCAGCGGACGCGCGAGAGTTCTGCTCCGGCATAAAGCTTCAGGTCAGGTGGCAGTTTGTTCTCCTTTGCCAGGGCTACGACGTTTTTCGCGCCATCCTCATTTTGCAGAAGGCCGTGGACAGCCTGCTTGCGCAAAATCAGGTCACGCTTCATGTCTGTAACCAGCGGCAATAACACGGGATTAGTCTCCTTCTCGGCTGAGTTGGCCAGTGCTTCGACAATTCGCAAGTGCGCGTTGCTGTCGCCGGTTTGCAGCGATTTCTCGACGAGTGGCAGATCGTTATTCTGCAAGATCAGGCGCATGGCCTGCACGCCGGTTTCATTCGTGGAGTTCTTTGCAGCCAGGTCCAACAAGCCCTCATCCTGATCTTTGATTTTAAATTGCTCCACCAACTTCAGAAAGTTCGGCGTACCTCTGGTCTTCTCCAGGAGCTTGAGAACAGTCTCCTTGAGCTTGGGACTTTGATTAATGTCCACGCCTTGCAAGCGGCTCAATGCCTCCACGGCCGTGGCGGTGCGCTGCTCATCTTCGGGTGAAGCACTGAAAGCTGAAGCGGCTAAGGCAATGCCCAGAAGTGAAGCGAGGAATTTAACCATTCCAGTTACCTGCATTCTGTTACTCCGCGCTGCATGACTGCTGCTTAAAGCATTTTACACTTTATGGCTCACCGCGCCGATGCTTCCAACTCCAGCAGCTTTTTCTTCCAATCGAGTCCGCCTGAAAATCCACCTAATCCTCCGCCCTTTGGCAGCACGCGGTGGCACGGGATAAATATCGGAATCGGATTGGCCCCGCACGCTGTTCCCACGGCCCGAGTGGCGCGCGGTTTGCCAATCTCTCGGGCAATCTCCGCATAAGTCTTAGTCGCCCCATGGCGAACGCGCTTCAACGCTCCCCAAACCGAACGTTGAAATTCGGTGCCGTTGGTTAAGTCCAATGGCGGGAGGGTCGTTAGCACCCGGCCTTTGGCCAATTGGTCAATGGCCGTCGCCACATTCTTTTTCCAAAGCTCAATGGCCGGTGAACTATTTTTGCTTTCCGCTGCATTACTCGTTCCGCTCCGTGGAAAATCAAGTGAAGCCAGGCCGCGCTCTGAAAAGGTCGCTTTGAAGGTTCCGAGTGAAGTTTGAATTTGGTGCGAGGTCATAAAAAAGTTCCGAGTAGTCTATGAATTACAGCAAATAAGTTACTCCGCTTTCCAAAAAAAGAAAATAGCCGCGATGCACAGTGTTACCATAAAGATCAGTGTAAACGTAAATGTGACGCTCATGGCCGATGTCCTAATGATGTTTTATGAGGATAGCGATCAAGCCCCAGAGCAGCAAAAACAATAATCCAGCCAGCACCAGAAAACGATTTCTGGCCACCCGCTTTTCGTAGCGGAGCGGCCGCAGCCCTTGAATGCTTCCGGCGGCCAGATAATTGACCAGTTTAGGATTCGCAGGGGGCGGGCCGCGAAAATGCGTTTTCATGCGATGCCAGATGGCAGCGGCGCCATATTTACGCACCCCGAGTTCGTTCACATGCTCCGGCCCGGGCGGTTCCTCATCGTTTTTGATCGAGGTCTGATGCACCTGTTCAAACACCGGCTCATCTTTCAACACAGGCGAAGCAGCAGAGACGCTTGGAGCAGGCGCATGGGATTGGCTATATGGCAAAGTTGTGGAGCGCAGCTTCGGTTGCTGTCTCGCTGGAGCCGAGGGCGCGCTGAACGGCGAGGCCGCGGATGAAACGTGCGGTTTGGTCGGGGGCGGCGCGGCGAAGGGCGAATTGGGTGCAGGTTCGGAATTTTTTACGGGTGGTGAAGGCGTCGAGGGCGCGGAGTTTACCGGCTGCGGCAGGGTACTGAGCCGGCGGATCTCCTCTTCCAGAGCCGCAATTTGGTCGTTGAGCGCCTGCGCACGCTGGGAAATGGGATCGGATTTTTTCTTAAACAATCCCATGAGCGCATCATCGGGCTCGAATCATGAGCACGAGAAAAATGGCCAGTCCGACCAGAGCCACGGGCCAGGTGAGCGCCAGGCCCAACTTGCAAATCTCAGCATAGTTCCGTTCCTTGAGCATGGTCTCGAACGGGCTTGCGCTCGGGGCTGCGGGCCCCGTCGCCGACGGCGTGGCGCCTTCACCCGACAGCAGCGTAAATTTCAGCCGGGCGGAGTTCCATTCCATCCTTGCGTTCTCGACAATTGTGAGCGCGCGCGTGAGTTCCACATTCAGATTGTCTTTAGTCCAGGACTCTTCATGGATGCTCTCGACTTTCAGCAGCGCCTCGCGCAATTCGATCAAAGCCTTGGCCATTTGTTCGGCGTCGCGGCGCGCGGCAAATTCCGCTTCTTCGAGCAAACCAATGCCGCGCGTCAAATTCTGTTCCATTTCCTGCCGGCCGGCGGTGAACTCGGCCTGTCGCCGGCGAGTCTCCTCCAGGGCCGAGCGCTCGCGCTCCAATTCCTGCTGTGCCCGCTTGAGTTCCGCGAGCTTATTATGCATCTCCGTTACTTTGGTATCGACTTCCTCGCGTGACGGCGCGCGCAGAGACTCGCTGGCTGTGGCGGTGGCGGTTGCTGCCGCGCCGGGCGGAACTGGCTGCCGTTCCGTGTGGTAGTCATCATCGATAAACTCGGACGCGTCAAAATTCGAAGACATAGCGCGACTTTAGTGAGGCAGGCTCGGGGTGTAAAGCAGGCTTTGCCGCTAAATGCCAAATCCCGCAACTTCGGCAAAAAATTTGAGTCTGCCGGGGATGAATGTGTTCAATTTGAATTCTCCACTTGTCAGGGTTGGCACTGCTTCATAAAGTCCAAAGAGTGGTGCTGAAGAAACAGGATTTGCTCGAACCCAGACCTTGTGAAATCCCGCCGGAAGGGTCATTTCTCGACGAGCAGGACCATTTTGAACAGCTCCTATTGAATTGCTGAATTTGCCATGATTGAACTCATCCAATTCCCCTGGAGCCCTTATTGCCAGGTGCAAATGCGCATCCTAAAATTCAGTGGCGCACCGCATAAAATCACCAATATTCCTCCCACGGATCGCTCGCTGATCTGGAAAATAACGCGTCAGCGTTATTATCAAGTCCCGGTTCTTCGGGACGGCCCAAATGTGGTGTTTGAAACGGACGAAAATTCGCAGGTTATTGCTAAGTACTTGGAGAGCAAGCTGCAACTTGGCCTGTTTCCCAGGGAATGGGATGGATTGCAGCGCATTATTTGGACTTTTATAGAAAACGAGGTCGAAGGACTTACCTTTCGGCTCAATGATATTCATTACCAGACATTTGTGCCCAAAGCCGAGCAGATGAACTACTTGCGTTTCAAGGAACGCAAATTCGGCCGGGGCTGCATTGACCAATGGGCTGCGCAGCAGAAAAATTTGCTTCAGCAATTGGCGGAAAAACTGCTCCTTTTCGAGCAGATGCTTGGGACACGCCCATTTTTGCTCGATGGCCGGCCGCGGTTCGTTGATTTTGATCTGGCGGGCATGCTCGGCAACTTCCTTTACACCGGCAAATACAAGATTCCCAGTTCGCACTCCCAGCTCAAGAATTGGCATCAACGCATGTCCACTCTGTCTGCCTCGGATTTATATAAGTAAATTGAAGTGAAAAATTACATACTCGACACCAATGTCATCCTTCACGACCCCAACTCCGTCCTCAGCTTTCAGGATAACCATGTTTTAATTCCCATTGAGGTTATTGAGGAGATTGATCGCTTCAAACGTGAAGCCACCGAACGGGGGCAAAATGCCCGTTCTTTTTCCCGCATGCTCGACGGGTTGCGAGCCAAAGGCCATCTCAGCGATGGTGTCGCTTTGGTGAATGGCGGGCAGGTTCGGGTCGTGTTCCAGGACAAAAACGGAAATGGCCACATCACGATCGGGAACAACACCGTCGATAGCCGGATCGTGGACCTGGCCATAAATGTCCAAAAGGGTTTTCCGAATACGCCCACTATCCTCGTTACCAAGGACATTAACCTTCGCATCAAAGCTGACGCGCTCGGTCTGGCCGCTGAGGATTATGAGACCGACCGGGTCATGATTAAGGACCTCTACACTGGCATGTTCGAGATAACAGTCAGTGGCGAGAAAATGGCCGCGTTTCGCACAAATGGTGAACTGGACTTGGACGGCGACACAAATTATTTCCCGAATGAATATTGCACGCTTCTGGACGAATCCAACAGCAAGCGAACTGCGCTGACCAAAATCGATGCCTCAGGAAAAAAGCTGATCCCGATTATTGATTCGCGCGAAGGAGTCTGGGGCATCAAGCCGCGCAATCGCGAGCAACATTTCGCTTTCGACGCCTTGCTCGATGATCGAGTCAAGCTCGTCACCCTTATGGGCAAAGCCGGCACCGGCAAAACCCTGATGGCCATGGCTGCCGGGCTGAAGAGGACAGTGCTCGATCGCGAATTTCGCCGGCTGGTCGTCGCCCGCCCGACTATCGCCATGGGCAAAGAACTTGGCTTCCTGCCCGGCTCGCTGGAAGAGAAGCTAAATCCATGGATGCAGCCGATCCACGACGCGCTCGAATTATTGAGCGATCTCAATATGGGCCAGGAACATCGCCGCAGCGGAGATTTGATGCGCAGCGGCAGCATTGTGGTCGAGGCGCTCAGTTATATCCGCGGGCGCAGCATTGCTCATCAATTCATGATTATTGATGAAGCGCAAAATCTCACTCCGCTGGAAGTTAAAACAATTATTACGCGCGTCGGGCACGGCACAAAGATCGTTTTTACGGGCGATCCGTATCAAATCGACAATCCCTACGTCGATTCATCCTCGAACGGGTTCAATTACATCATCAGCAAGTTCCGGGAACAACCAATTGCCGCTCATATCGAGCTGCAAAAGGGCGAGCGTTCGGAATTGGCTGAGTTGGCCGCGAATCTCCTTTAACAAGGCGCCGCCTGGACAGACTTGGATTGCCGGGGCAGACGCGTCAAACCTCTGCCGGCGCGGCGACTTGGGTGCTAGCCCCATTGTTTAACTCCAGTTGATTTCGTCAGATAGGAGCGGATGCCGAACTTTTTTGAGTCATCCGCAACAATCGCCACATCAATGATTGGGAGACTTTATTATGAAACCACGACGACATACCACAAATGGCTCTCGCCAGGAGCGCGCCCAACCACGGCTGCATCAACGCGCGCCCGAAACGCAGGTATTCGAATCGATTCTGCCCGATGTGCCGCTCGGCTTATCCTTTGAAGCGCGCGGCCAATGCGTCCACCTGCTCAACCAAGTACTGGTGGACACAATCACTCTGCGCGACCTTTATAAGAAGTCACATTGGCAAGTCAGCGGACCCACCTTTTATCAATTGCACTTGCTGTTTGATAAACATTACGAGGAGCAGGCTAAACTGGTGGATGAAGTTGCCGAGCGGATTCAGACGCTGGGTGGGCTTGCCGCCGGCATGCCGGATCAGGTGGCCGAGATGACCGCGATTGAACGGCCGCCTCGCGGACGCGAGGAGGTGCCGGTGCAAATCTCTCGTTTGCTCGAGGCGCACCAGGTCATTATGCAAAATGTCCGTGCGGCGGCACGCCGCGCGAGCGAAGTGGGCGACGACGGCACAAATGATTTGCTCGTAAGCAGCGTCCTGCGCACCAACGAAACTCAAGCCTGGTTCCTCTACGAGCATGTCGTCAAAATGGATTTAGTAGTCGCCCGCTGATAACTGAAGCTACATAGCGCTGGGTTGGAGACTCTTTGACTCATCACGTCCAGCAAATCCCCTATTCAGTTTCGCGGGTTTGCACTAATTGCTGGCGGCTCTAGCTGGCTTATACTGGCTGTTATGAAAGCCGTGCTCTCGTTCGCAACCCGAAGCTTGTATTTGGGGATTATCACGGCTTGCGCCTGCTACTTGGGCTTCCGTGGATTTCGTCACACGGACTGGTACAAGGACCATCTTTATCATCAGCTTTTGACTTCCGACCCGCAGAAGCAACTGCACGCGGCTACGGCCCTCGTCCAACTCGGAGCGCAGGACCAACTGCTCGAGGCTTTAAAGGCGAGCAATCCGGGTGCGCGCGTGGTGGCTCGCAAAGCGATTGAATTTCTCTGGTTTAATGCCGCTGGCGACGAAGCCTATCGCTTGACTGAAAAGGCCTACAAAGCCGCTGAGGAAAAAAAATACGACGAAGCTTTGACGATTCTCAACGAATTGATCCGCACCCACCCCAATTTCGCCGAGGCTTACAACCGGCGCGCCTCGGTTTATTGGGAAATGGAGGAATATGATAAATCCATTATTGATTCTGAAAAAGCCCTGCAATTGAATCCGTATCATTATGGCGCTCTCCAGGGCGAGGGCGTCTGCCGGCTGAAGTTAGGCGACGTGGGCGAGGCCTGCCGCCGCCTGCGCGCGGCCTTGAAAATCATTCCCTACGACCAAACCACCCGCAATAGCCTGAAAGAATGCGAACAAATGTTGCGCGTGTTCCCGCCGCCCAGGCACGCTCCGGACAGGTCCACCGATTGGCTGTAATTTCAGCCAAACGATCCCGCGCGCATCCATCCCTTCAAAGGAAATGCAAAGCCGAGCATTCCAAGCTTGTCCCTTCCCTTCCTTTTTCCTAGCGTGAGCGGGTGATTTCGGTTTTGCGCTTTGTCGGGGTGATGAACGCAGCCGCCTGGTTTGGAGCAGCCATATTGTATATGTGCGCCGTCGCTCCAGCATTTGCCAGCGCGGAGATGAAGCGCACCCTGGGCGAAATCTACGCCGGGGTTATCGGCCAGATGCTGGTGGACCGGTTTTACACGTTGCAATACTGGTGCGGCTCCGTCGCGCTGGCGCATCAATTGGCGGAATGGGTTTATCTCAGCCGTCCGCTTCAGCGCATTACGGTCGCGGTTCTTGCCGGGGTATTTACCCTAAGCCTTGTGAATGGACTTTGGATTCAACCAAAGGTAAATGATCTCCACAAATTGCGCTACGCTCGAGCGGGTGTCATTTCGCAGGAACAGAAAGCGGCGGCTGCAAAGTCATTTCAATCGTGGCACATGGCCGCGAGCACTTTTAACCTGCTCGGTCTGGCCGGGTTGACAGTTTTTACGTGGCGCGTGATCCAATCAACAAATGGAACGCGTTTCAGCCCCTCCGGCAAATTCAGAAGTTGACAAAATACAGTCTTCGTCAACCTTGTAATTGTGCTATTAACATCATCAGGCTCAGGCCTGAAAGGAACTATCGTATGATTCCGAACGACAATTTATCGTCCTCGGGGTTTCCCACTTACAACTCTGGTCCAAAGGCCAGCGCGAACGAAGAAACCCTCAAGACGGACAAGATTCAGATTGAACGCAAAACGTTTGTTTTCGCGCTCAAGGAAAACCCGCGGGGCCGTTTTTTACGCATCACCGAAGACGTGAGTGGACGCCGTGACACGATCATCATCCCAGCTCCAGGGCTGGAGGATTTTAAGAAGATAATCGATTCCATGGTTCGGGCTTCCAGTGAGTCACCGGTCAAGGAATAAGTAAAACAGGGGTTCCCAGGTTATTGGGAGGGGTTGGCAGCATTGGCTTTCTTGCGGGTCCCACCTTTCTTCACCTTCACTTTCGGCGCGTCTCCCCACAGCCCTTCCAGGTCGTAGCGTTCGCGAATGTCTGCTCGCATGACGTGGACAATGACATCAAAGAAATCCAGCACCAGCCAGGCGGTCTGCAGGCTGCCATCAATGGCTCGAGGCCGGATATCATGCTCATCGCGCAGCTTATCGATGAGTTCATCGGAAATGGCCCTTAAATGAGGTTCGCTCGTGCCGGAAATGATGACAAAATAGTCAGTTATCGAAGAGATTTCGTGCACGTCCAAAACGACGATATTTTCACCCTTTTTGTTCTCCGCCAGCTCGCGGCAAAGTAACGCAAATTTTTTTGAATCCATCTTCCTGTACCTTGGCTCAATTGTGCTAAACGTAAAGTCCATTATTGCGAATTGCTTCCTCCACGGCATCCGGCACGAGCCATTTAAGAGGCTGCCCGGCCTGCACTCGCGCCCGAATTTGCGAGGAGGAAATGCCCAGCGGAAAACCACGCAGGAAACTCAGGCGAAAGCCGGTTGGGCCGGGCATTTGAACCTGCCCCGGGCGCGGAATAACCACGAATTCGACCAGTTTGGACAAGGTTTCCGCTTCGCGCCATTTCGGAAGCTGCGGAATATGGTCAGCGCCGATCAAATAATACAGTTCAGCACCTGGATATCTTTGGGAATAATAGCGCACCGTCTCGATCGTGTACGAAATGCCGCCGCGTTCAATTTCCTGAAGGTCAACCTCACAGCGTGTTTGCCCAGCCAATGCCAGCCGAAGCATTTTTAGGCGCGCCGGAGCGGGTGCTGGTATACTGCCTGGCTTGAATGGTGACTGCGCCGCTGGGATGAAGAACAATCGCTCCAAGCCGATCTCCTCCAGGGCCGCTTCGGCCACGAGCAGATGCCCGAGGTGCACCGGATCAAACGAACCGCCAAATAGCCCGATTTTCTTCATGCCACTTTTAACAGCACCGGTTTGGCCTCTCAAATTTTCTCTGCGTCTCCTCCAGATAAATGTTTTCCGCGTCATTACGCGTGTTTTGTTCGATGCTGCTTAATTGCTCTTTCTGCTCATGACAGGCACACGCGGAAGCCTGGACGCGCGCGCGGTCCAATTGCGCCTCGCCTGAGAGCTCGCGCAATAATGCGCAGCCCAGCGCGATTAAGCCAAATACCTTCACAGGCTGAGTCTCTGCCACTGCATAATCCGGCAGCCAGACCGGCTCCGACTCGGCAAGTTTCGCGCTCCGCATGCGTCCAGCCAGCAACGCCCATTCAACAACGCTGATCACCACAATGCCAGCTACCAAAACCAAAAACAGGCCCGCGACAACCGCATCCAAATAGCTATTAAATATCTGCACCCTATTTTCCCGCAGCGCCTTTTCCGCCGCTCCCGTCCCCTGCGCGTCGTTGGCTATCCGCGCGCCTTCAACAGCCTTTTCGAGCGCGCCGGTTTTCTGCTGTAACGTATGCGCCTGCGCCAGAAACCCGAGTTTCGGATCTGCATCCCAAATCTTTTGATAACCCGCCGTGATCGTGACGCTCAACAGCCAGACCAGCGGCACCAAAGTCACTAGCGCAAAAATCGGCCGCTTAGCTTTGTTCCCCGCCTGCAATTGCATTTTTAGAATGATCGTAGTGGCCAGGCACAAGGCAATCGCTGCCAAAAGCTGGTTTGCAATGCCAAACAGCGGCCAGAGGGAATTGATTCCCCCAAACGGATCACGCACGCCCTGGATTAAAAAATATCCCCAGCCCAAAACCACCAGCAGGCTCGCCAGCAGATTCGCCGTGCCGTTGCGCGTATTACCAAGCGGCTTCCACAGATTCCCGAGCATGTCCTGCAGCAGATAGCGGCCTACGCGCGTGCCCGCGTCGAGTGTCGTCAGAATAAACAGCGCCTCGAACATTATCGCGAAGTGATACCAGAGGTTTATCCAGCGGTCGCCAAAAGCCCCCGAGAATATTTGCGCCATGCCCACAGCCAATGTCGCCGCCCCGCCCGTCCGGCCAAACAACGTTTTTTCGCCGACCTTTTCCGCGAGCGTATTCATCTGTTCGACTGAGACTGGGAAATTTAAAGCGCTCACTTTCGCCGCCACCGCTGCCGGTTCACCTTTCACGTTCATGCTCAGATAAACGCCCGGATCGAGTGTGCACGCTGCAATGATGGCCATGATCGCGACTAATGATTCCAGGCACATTGCCCCGTAACCGACCGGGCGCGCATAACTCTCGCGCGTGATGATTTTCGGCGTCGTGCCGCTCGAAATCAGCGTGTGAAATCCAGAAATCGCCCCGCACGCAATCGTGATGAAACAAAACGGAAAAAGCTTCCCCGCGAACACCAGCCCCGAACCATCAATAAATTTTGTTATCGCCGGCATCTTCAAATTCGGCAGCACACAAAAAACACCCAGCGCCAGCGCCGCAATCGTGCCCAGCTTCATAAACGTGCTCAGATAATCTCGCGGCGCGAGCAATAGCCAGACCGGCAGCGCGCTCGCCGCGAAACCATATATAATGATCGTCCACGCCAGCCTTTCCGGGCCGAGGGTAAACGCTTTGTTCAAGCTGGCGCTCGCATAGACAAATTGCCCACCCCAAACAGCCAGCAGCAGCAGCACCACTCCAATGGCCGACGCCTCCAAAACTTTTCCGATCCGCCAAAATCTCAAATACCCGCCCATCAGCAGCGCGATCGGGATGGTCGCGCCCACCGTAAATACGCCCCACGGACTCTCAGCCAGCACTTTCACCACCACCAGCGCCAGCACCGCCAGCAGAATGATCATGATCGAAAGAATCGCCAGCACGCCGATCATTCCAGCGGCAGGATTCAATTCCTCGCGCACCATTTGCCCGAGCGACTTCCCATTCCGCCGCATCGAACAAAACAAGATCACAAAATCCTGCACCGCCCCGCCGAGCACCACACCGATCAGGATCCAAAGCGTCCCCGGCAGATAACCAAACTGTGCCGCCAACACCGGCCCCACCAGCGGCCCAGGCCCCGAGATCGCCGCGAAGTGATGCCCGAACACGATCCACTTATTCGTTCGCACGAAATCTTTGCCGTCGTCGTTCACCTCGCACGGCGTGGCGCGCCGATCGTTCAAGGTCAAAATGCGCGCCGCAATCCACTTCGAGTAAAACCGATATCCCACCGCATACGAGCAGAGCGCTGCGATCAAAATGAAAGCGGAATTCACCGGTTCGCCCCGGCGTGTAGCCAATGTGAAGTAAGCCCAGGCGCCGAGCAGCGCCACGACCAGCCAAAGAAGTTTTGATAAAAACGCTTTCA
>DASWRJ010000070.1:0-3721 GCA_036403255.1 Verrucomicrobiia bacterium | reverse complement strand
AAAGATCGCCAGAAGGACTCGCTGATGGTTGATCCAGAAATTACGTCTGGCGATTATCTCTTAGGCTTTCTCCTCGGAACCCGACAAGCCTTGCATGAAAAGGATCGTGAATCGATCACCATCTATCTCGAAGAGGTCACTCCGTTTTCAGTAGGAGTATTAATCGCCTTGTTCGAGCGCGCAGTTGGCTTGTACGCCAGTCTAATTAATATCAACGCCTACCATCAACCCGGCGTTGAAGCTGGCAAGAAGGCAGCCGGGGCCATCATTTCGCTTCAGACAAAAATCCTGGAAAAACTACGCGCCAACGTGGGAACCGCCTTCACCGTGGACCAAATAGCCGAAGTCTTGGAATCTCCCGATCAAAGGGAAACGATTTTCGTTGTCTGCGAACACTTAGCTGAAAACCGGCCATCCATCACGAAAACTGGCGGGCCCTCACCAGCCACTTGCAAATACGGCTATTCCTGAGTTGCTCAGGCGTGTAGAGTTTCAGCCATGTTCGTCTATCCGAAGCAGTATGATGTCATCGTAGTTGGGGCTGGGCACGCTGGAGTTGAAGCGGCTTTGGCGGCTGCGCGGATAGGTTGTTCCACATTACTGCTCAGCATCAACCTTGATACCATCGGACAGATGTCCTGTAACCCTGCCATCGGCGGTTTGGCTAAGGGACATTTGGCTCGCGAGATTGACGCCCTTGGAGGCGAAATGGGCAAAACTACAGACATGGCCGGGCTGCAGTTTCGAATGCTGAACACTAAAAAGGGCCCAAGCGTCTGGGCGCCGAGAGCCCAATGTGATAAAAAGGCTTACCAATTCCGGCTTAAATGGATTTGCGAACGCCAGCCGAATTTAGACGTAAAACAGGGCCAAACGCAGAAGATTTTGTTTCACGACAATGTAGCGTACGGTGTAGAGACCACTCTCAAAGTGCAATACCACGGGAAGACGGTGGTCGTAACCACCGGCACGTTTTTACGTGGTCTCATGCACATTGGTACGAATCAGCAGGCTGGCGGAAGAGCAGGTGAAGCCGCTGCCATGGGCCTTTCGGGGTCGCTTAAGGAGATCGGTTTGGAGCTTGGCCGACTCAAGACCGGCACCCCACCCCGCCTTGCCAAGCGCACAATCGACTTTTCCAAGACCCAAGTACAGCCCGGTGATGACCCAATTCCTTACTTCACCTACTGGGAGGAGGATTTGTTCCACGTGGAACATTCCGGGGTCACCCCACCTCCCAATGCATCTTCCGATTCCAAATTCCCGCCGGGCTCCATCCTTTCTCAAATAAACGGACAGCTCCCTTGTCACATCACTTATACTACCGATTCCACCGCTGTTCTCATCCGAAAAAATCTTCACTTGTCTCCAATGTATTCAGGTGTCATCGAGGGGGTCGGTCCGCGCTATTGCCCATCAATCGAGGATAAAATCGTCAAATTCCCGGAAAAGGAACGGCAACAGATCTTTTTGGAGCCGGAAGGCATTGCCACCGATGAGATCTACGTTAATGGCTTCTCAACCTGCCTCCCTTATGAAGTCCAGATTCAAATGGTCAGAACGATCATCGGTTGCGAGGAAGCGGAGATTCTGCGGCCAGCCTATGCCGTGGAATATGACTTTGTATTTCCCACTCAGCTCGATCCTTCGCTGGAAACAAAAGCATGCCGAAACCTATTCCTGGCGGGACAAATCAATGGTACCTCCGGGTATGAAGAGGCGGGAGCACAGGGCCTAATGGCTGGTATTAATGCCGCCCGCAGAGTGCAGGGAAAAAAGGCGGTTGTCCTTGGACGTGACCAGGCCTACATCGGTGTTTTGATAGACGACCTTGTCACGAAAGGAACAGTTGAGCCATATCGGATGTTTACGTCCCGCGCCGAATATCGCCTTTTATTACGTCAGGATAACGCAGATTCACGCTTAAGCACCATCGGCTACGACGTAGGGCTTCTGCCTGAGCGCAATTATAAGAAATTCCTTTTCAAGCAGAAGACCATCGAAAGCGAACTGACACGGCTGGCAAGTTCCAGGCATGACAATGAGTTGCTCGCCCAAATACTAAAGCGACCGGGCATCTCCTATTCTGATTTACCGTGCCGCAACGAGGACCTCCCAAAAGCTGTGATCGAGCAAGTTGAGATTATAACCAAGTATGAAGGTTATATCCAACGGCAGGAAATCGAAGTAAATCAATTTAGGAAACTGGAAGATAAGCAAATCCCTGAGTCCTTGGACTATGACAAAATTCCGAGCTTACGAACGGAAGCTCGGAGCAAACTGAAGAAACTTCGTCCAACTACCCTTGGTCAAGCAATTCGAATTTCTGGGGTGACTCCTGCCGACATGGCGTTAGTCGCGGTTTGGTTGAAAAGAGGAAGGTAACGATACAGATAGGAACCTCTTATGCGCCATAATGATGCGCAAGGGTGTCTCTTATGAGTCATAATGTCGCTTAAACGTCGCCTTTTATTCTTTTATTCGAAGGCATACATATTGGTAAGTACTTAATGTTAAGTTACTTACAATGTTGTTTGTGCCATGGCATCCATGCTGCTTTAGTTATGCAGTTAACGAAAGAAATAATTTTATGGCGAAGGTATTAGGAATCGATTTAGGAACGACCAACTCCTGTATGGCAATAATGGAGGGAGGCGAGCCGGTCGTATTTGAGAATAGCGAAGGCAAACGCACAACTCCTTCGGTCGTGGCTTTTTCAAAAACAGGAGAGAGGCTTGTTGGAGACGCTGCCAAACGGCAGGCGATTACGAATTCACGGAACACGGTTTATTCCATCAAGCGCTTCATGGGCCGCAAATTTGAAGAGGTGCAGGAAGAGATCAAACGTGTTCCATACAAGGTTGTGAAAGCGGCCAACGGCGATGTTGCGGTCGAGGTGGAAATCGAAGGCAAGCCAAAGCAATTCAGTCCGCCCGAAATTTCCGCAATGATCTTAGGCAAGCTGAAAGCCGATGCTGAAATGCGACTTGGTGAAAAAATCACCCAGGCCGTCATCACCGTGCCCGCATACTTCAATGACTCGCAGCGACAGGCGACCAAAGACGCTGGCAAAATCGCCGGACTGGAAGTTTTGCGCATCATCAACGAACCAACCGCCGCCTCTCTAGCCTACGGCCTCGACAAGAAGAAGGACGAAGAAATAGCAGTCTATGACCTCGGCGGTGGAACATTTGATATTTCCGTGCTTTCCATCGGCGATGGTGTCTTCGAAGTAAAAGCCACTAACGGCGACACTCACCTGGGTGGCGACGATTGGGACAATCGGATCATGGATTGGATCCTGGATGAATTTAAAAAAGAGTACTCGATGGATCTGCGCAAGCAGCCTGACGCGCTTCAACGCATCAAGGAAGAAGCTGAAAAAGCCAAAATCGCTTTGTCCAGCGCCCAGGTCTACGACATCAATTTGCCGTTCATTACGGCCGATGCCAGCGGACCAAAGCACATCAGCACCAAATTGACTCGCGCCAAGATGGAGCAGCTTTGCGATGACCTTTTTGAGCGCACCGTTGGGCCCGTCAAGAATTGCCTCAAAGATGCCGGCACCAAGCCTGAGGAAATTGATGAACTCGTCCTGGTCGGCGGCATGACCCGCATGCCGCGCGTGGTCGAGACCGCCCGCACGCTCGTCAATAAACCACCTCATCAAGGAGTTAATCCGGATGAAGTTGTGGCGGTTGGCGCGGCGATTCAGGGTGGG
>DASWRJ010000069.1:0-4905 GCA_036403255.1 Verrucomicrobiia bacterium | reverse complement strand
TAAACGTGGTAATGTGAAAGACGCGGGAAAGTCATCAGTCCATACCCACCGAAAGTGAAAAATATAAGCAATGCGCAGGGACACGCTCCGCCCAGGATTCCTCGTCACTGAATCCCAACCGTGCTGGATTTAAGTCTTGCGCCAAAAGCCCGTCAGTGCGAGCAATCCGACAAGGGCGACAATAAAACCGCCGACAGTAAATCCGATTGTCGCCGTTACAACGCCAGCAGCAAAAAGCAACAGTCCGACGCAAAGAATCGTCAGCTCCAAATATTCAAAACGGGTCCGCGCAGGTTTATTTAGTTCTCCATTCATAAACTCCTCTCTGCAATAAAATGACCGCAAATCTTGCTTTGCGCAAATCAGCGCGCAAGCTCCTGCGAATAAACGCGAACCGACCCTCAGCCTAAGAGGTTGAGCTTATGGTCCTGTAAACAACTCAATAAAATGCCCATCAGGGTCTTTCAAGAAGAGCTGCAGCGCTCCATCTGGCCGTCGCTTTCGTGGGGCGTGTGGATACCCCAGTTTGTCTAAACGAATCTCCCAGTCGTCAAGGTTCGCCACCCGCAGGGCGAAATGGTTCCCCCGATTATGCGAAAAAACTGGATTCGTCCGGTCTCCAATCAGGTGCAATTCCTGAGTTGTGCCGAGGCGAAACCAGGCACCGGGAAAATCAAAGGCTGGTCGCGCGAGCGGTTCCAAACCCATGACCCTGCCAAAGAAATCGCAGCTTGCGGCAAGGTCCTGGACGTGAATTGCCACATGATTTAGTTCATTGATTTTCATGTGCCATCTTTTGGAGTGGCAATCTAGGTGTTTATCTCGCCGGGCAGAAGCCAAATGTTACCTTCCGGAAGTGCTTTAACGCTATCGTAAAGCAAACATCCGGGGGCCCCGTAGAAGCTTTCAGCCATATCTAAGGCCTATGGAGCCTACATACTCCATGCTAGACGCGCCTTTTCGTTTGATTTAGGTTTCCCGGTGTGCCGAACAACTCGAAAAGCGTGGACAAACCCAAAGAGTCGGTCCCCTTCGAAGAAGCTCTGAAAAACCTCGAGACAATTGTCGAATCGATGGAATCGGGCGAGCTGCCTTTGGAGACGCTATTGACCCGGTTCGAGGAAGGCACACGCCTTATCAAGGTTTGCCAGGAAAAGCTGGAAGAGGCGCAACTGAAAATTCAACGACTTGAAAAAAATGCGGCCGGAGAGCCGGCGCTGAAACCATTCGAAACCAATGTTGATGAATAAAAATATGAGCCGCTATTTGGATATGGTCGATGACCCGTCCCATGTCAAAAAGCTGAATGTCGAACAGATGACACAGCTTGCGGAGGAGATTCGGTCCGAGCTCATCAACAAGCTTTCCAAGAATGGCGGACATCTCGGCCCCAATCTGGGGGTGGTGGAGCTCACACTGGCATTGCACCACACATTTTCCACTCCAAAAGATAAGTTCGTTTGGGATGTGAGCCATCAGGTTTATGTTCATAAGCTTCTGACGGGGCGTAAAAATCAATTTCATACTATCCGCACGACCGGCGGGCTGAATGGCTTCGCTCTTCGCACCGAAAGCGAGCATGATTGCTACGGTGCCGGGCATGCCGGCACTGCTCTTTCGGCAGCTCTTGGGATGGCTGCGGCTCGCGATCAGCGTGGCACTGACGAGCACATTGTTTCCATTTTTGGGGACGCTGCCCTTACCAATGGCATCTCATTTGAAGCGCTCAATAACATCAGCCATACGACTAAGCGCTTCATCGCTATTCTGAACGACAATGAGTGGAGCATCGCCAAGAACGTGGGAGCAATCGCCAGTTACCTGAATAAACTAATCACCAACCCGCGATACAATCGGCTCCATCGCGATTTTGTTCGGCTCCTCCGCCGCATGCCGAAGGGCGAACTCGCTCTCGCGCTGGCGCACAAGGCTGAGGAAGGTTTCAAAGGCGCTGTTGGTGAAGTGACTCTCGAACAGAGTAACCAGAAAATGGATTCAGATGGGCGCGGTGGTTTCGGCAGCAGCCTGATTTTTGAAGAAATGGGCTTGCGCTACCTCGGGCCAATCGACGGCCATGATTTGCCGATGCTGCTGAACTGCCTCGAGTTCGCCAAGACTTACGATGAGCCGATTGTGCTCCATGTCCTGACCAAAAAGGGGAAGGGCTACGATGTGGCCATCGCGCAACCTGAAAAATTTCACGGCACCGGACCTTACGATGTTGCGACTGGCAATGCTCCCGCGGTCAAGGCTGGCACACCGCCGAATTACCAGGACGTCTTTGGCCAGCAACTCGTTAAGCTGTGCCAGAAGAACAATACGCTTGTGGGCATTACCGCGGCCATGCCCAGCGGCACGGGCCTGAAGTTCCTCGAAAAAGCCCTGCCGAATCGTTACTACGATGTGGGCATCGCCGAAGAGCATGCCGTTCTCTTCGCAGCCGGCATGGCCACCATGGGTTTCCATCCCGTGGTTGCCATTTATTCAACCTTCCTCCAGCGCGCTTATGACTGCATTATACATGATGTCGCGCTTCAGGATTTGCCTGTGATTTTCTGCATGGACCGCGCAGGCCTTTCCGCGAATGACGGCCCAACCCATCATGGCCTGTTCGATATTTCGTATCTGCGCTGCGTGCCGAACATCATTGGCATGGCGCCAAAGGACGAAGATGAACTCGCTGACATGATGTTCACGGCCACGATGCAGAAGCATCCGGCTTTTATCCGCTACCCGCGTGGCGCGGCCGAAGGCGTCCCCATCAAAGATCAGCCAAAACTTATTGAGATCGGAAAAGCCGAAGTGGTGAAAAACTTTTCACGCGAACATGGGCGCAAGGTCGCGTTTTTCGCGCTTGGAAATATGCAGAAGCTTGCGCGTCAGGCTGCTGACGCTCTGGCCACCGAGGGCTACGACTGCTCAATTATTAATCCCCGCTTTTTCAAGCCGATTGATACCGGCACCACGGAATTCTTTGCCCGCAATGCGGATGTCATCGTCACGATGGAAGATCACGTTCTAAGTGGCGGATACGGGAGCACAGTCCTTGAATTTCTCTCTGAAAAGCGCATTACCACTCCGGTCGTGCGGATCGGCTGGCCCGACCAATTCGTGGAGCACGCCTCATCGGTTGATTACCTGCGGCAAAAACACGGCCTCACCGCCGCGGCTGCCGTCGAAAAGGTCAAAGCAGAATTTACCACCATCGCAACGAGTGAGCGGCCTCTGGTCACCGCTGTGGCTTGATAAATCTGGGCTGAGACAAATTCGAAGCGGAGATGCGATATGAACAGTACGATCGGAATATTTGGAATTGGCCCATGGGAACTAATTCTGCTCGTGGCCATCTTAGGCGGCTTGCTGGCTGCGACCGCGGTTGGAATTGGACTGATTATTTACTTTATTCGGAATAGCCGGAAGAGTGCTGCACCGCAGCATTCAGAAGTTCCACCGGTCATATCCAATTTCGGTAAAGTGAGTTAGTCACGGGCTAATATACCTCTGGCCTTGGACTCGCGTGAGGTTTCGTCCACCACACGTCCCAAATTGTGGCGCTTTTGGAAGTTGCCAGCCCAAACGAGTTCTGCCATGGTGCGCCGCATCAGCCTGATTCAATAATCTCAACCAGGAGCCAAAGTCATGAAAAGACCAACCAGCGCCACAGTTTTTGGAGTGTTAAATATTATCTTTGCAGGATTTGGTTTAATTGGTCTGCTGGGAACTCTGTTCCTCTTCACCGCTGCCGCCCCGAATATTAATAATCCAGTGGTCAAATTAATCCATGAGAATCCAACTTATGCCGCTTTCATGAAGATTAGCATTCCATTGGGCATAATTTCATCGGCTGTGCTGCTGGCATCGGGAATTGGTTTGCTGAGGCTCAAAAATTGGGCGCGAAAGCTTTCTATTGGCTATGCGATTTATGCCTTAGTTTTTGGATTGATTGGAGTCGCTGTGAATTTTCTTTTCCTGTTTCGGCCTTTGATAGAGCAAGCCAGTCAGCATCCAGGCCCGGAAACAAGCACTGCCATTGGCGGAGCTGTCGCAGGGACTTTCGGCGGTTGTATAGGACTGATCTATCCTATCCTTTTGATTATTTTCATGACTCGCCCTAAGCTAGTCGCCGCATTTCAAGGGACTCCTGAGGGAACCATAGTTGCACCGCTAGCCTAGGACCATTATCAATCATTCATCTTGAGCATTTACAGAGGCTCCCGCCCCGCAAATCCCGTATCCAGGTCGTGCCAAAACTCGATATCCTCCTCATCCTGTTCCCAACAAAGGAAAACCTCTTTGCCACCTATGATGGCCGGGAAATCGATTAAACCACGCTCCAAATCCTTGAGCTGGATTTCCCGTTGCTGAAACTCCCGCAGGATATTCCGCAGCCGGCACAAGTCCTTGATGTATTCATTGATCAGCGGTCCCCCCAATTCCTCACCGATATCGATGCGCTGGGCCACTCTCTTTTCGGTCGGGGCAAGCCGCTGCCGAATGATGCTGAGCTGCTGCAGCCATTCGCGCACCTTCGGAATCAATGCGCGCGCCTGCTCTCGGGTATAATGCTGGCGATATGTATGCCCCATACGCGCTATGGCGGCGGAGAGATCTTCTGCGCCGAGCCGGTCTCAAGTTTTTTCTGAATCTCTTTGTTCGGTTCCAGCGCCACTGCTTTTTTCCAGTTCTCGCGCGCTTTGTCCTGCTCTTTCAGGGCCGAATAAATATCTCCCAAATGATCAAAAAGCGTGGCATCGGGTTCCTCGTTCAACTGTACGGCCTTGAGCATCGGTTCCAGCGCATCGCGGGGTTTGCCAGACTTGTAAAGCACCCAGGCCAGACTATCCAGGTAAGCCGCGTTTTTTGGTTCGAGCTTCTCGGCTTTCTCGATCATTTCCCTTGCTTCTT
>DASWRJ010000068.1:0-3801 GCA_036403255.1 Verrucomicrobiia bacterium | reverse complement strand
GACCCAGCCAATCTTGGGGAAGAAGTCCCACGTCATTTCCTCTCGGTCCTGGGCGGGCAGCCGCTGCCAGTAAGCGAAAAAGGAAGCGGTCGCCTTGAATTGGCGGATTGGCTCGCGTCATCAAAAAATCCTCTCACCGCTCGAGTGATGGTGAACCGGATCTGGCAGCATCACTTCGGCAAAGGGCTTGTGCAAACGCCGAGTGATTTCGGCGTGCGGGGCCGTCCACCCACTCATCCCGAGCTGCTGGATTATTTGGCCGCGCGGTTCATCGAATCTGGGTGGTCTGTAAAAGCAATGCACCGCGCCATCATGCTTTCACACGCGTATCAACAGGCAGCGACGGAAAATCCAAGGGCCCAAACGCTGGATCCAAATAATAATTTGCTCTGGAGTTTTAATCGTCAGCGGCTCGATGCCGAGGCGATTCGCGATAGCATGCTCCAAGTGAGCGGAGAACTGGAACCAGGTCCTGGAATGGACCATCCATTCCCAAACGAAGCGCTCTGGGATTTTACACAGCACTTTCAATTTCTGGCCAATTACGAGACGCGGCGACGCAGCGTTTATGTGATGCAACAGCGTATTCGGCGACATCCCTTTTTCGGGTTGTTTGATGGCGCGGACCCAAACGCCACCACTGCCGAGCGGGTGGCGAGTATCACCCCTCTGCAAGCGCTCTTTGCCATGAATGATCCCTTTGTCCAGGAGCAGGCTCAAACCTTTGGCACGCGGCTTTTGCTTTCAACCAAATCAGATTCCACGCGAATCATGATCGCATTTCGAATGCTATATGGACGCGACCCGCGTCGTGAGGAATTAACCGAGGCTTTGGAATATGTGCGCGCTTTTAAAGCAAAGTTAGGCAAGGGCTCCGGACCTTCTCAAAGGGACGAAGCGGTGTGGACGAGTCTTGCTCGCGCGCTTTTGGCCAGTAACGAGTTTATGTTTGTTGAATAATGGGAGATCAAATGACAGGCCTCGGGCAAGCGCAATTCTTAAGCTAAAATTGGATTCACCACATTCCCATGCACGTCCGTTAGGCGGAAATCGCGTCCAGCATGCCGGTAGGTGAGTTTTTCGTGATTTAACCCGAGCAGGTGCAGAATCGTAGCGTGAAAATCGTGCACGTGAACTTCATTCTCAGCGACTTCGATCCCAAACTCGTCCGAGCTGCCATAGACGAGCCCCGGTTTCACTCCGGCTCCCGCCAGCCAGGAAGAAAAAACGTTTGCATGATGTTCGCGCCCTTTGTTCTCCGCCTTTTCCACAAAGGGTGTGCGGCCAAACTCCGTGGTCCAGACCACCAGTGTGTCAGAAAGGAGCCCGCGCGCTTTTAAATCTTTGAGCAGTCCGGCAGTGGGTAAATCGACATTGCGCGCCAGACGCGCGTGCTCAGCCATGTCCGCATGCGAATCCCAGTTATTATTCGAACCGGAGTCAATCAACTCGACAAAGCGTACACCGCGTTCAACCAAGCGCCGCGCCACCAGGCATTGCCAGCCAAATCCGGCCGGCTTGGAATTCCGATTCAAGCCGTAGAGCGCGAGCGTGGCATCAGACTCTTTTCGAAAATCAAAAGCGTCCGGTGCCGCGGCTTGCATTCCGAACGCTGTCTCGAACGAGCGGACGCGTGCTGCCAATGCAGGATCTGCAGCTCGTGAAGCTTGATGGCGGCGATTTAGCGATTGCACGAGCCCGAGCTCCATTTCCTGTAACTCGGCAGGCAGGCGCGGTGTTAGATTCGGAATAGGTTCTTCGCCAGGCATCACGCGAACACCCTGGTGACACCCGGGGAGAAAATCGGCGGCCCATACTTGCTCGCCTGCATATGGGAGATACGGCGCGAGAACCATGTACGATGGCAAGTTTTGATTGACCGTGCCCAGGCCGTAACTAATCCAGGAACCGATGCTGGGCCGCGAAAAAGTAACTGACCCTGTATGTATGCCGAGCGTTGCCTCGAAATGATTCCCGTGATCACCGCGCATGGAGCGAATCAGGCATAAGTCATCGGCGCATTCGGCAATGTGCGGGAGGAGGCTGCTGATTTCGGTGCCACATTTGCCGCGGGGTTTGAATTCCCAATCAGGGCGTTTGAAATAGCCTCTCGGGCCCTTTTGCCCGTGCATGGCGGCAAGCTTCGGTTTCGGATCGAAAGTGTCTACGTGGGACACGCCGCCGCTCATATACAAGAAAATGACGCGTTTCGCTTTGGGTGGAAAATGAGGCGCTTTTGGAGAAAGCGGATTCGCGTCGCTGGGGTTTTCCGCTGCCAAAAGCTCCGAGAGCAGGCCCGGAAGCAATAATGAGCCTCCCACAAGTGAGCGCAACATTTGCCGCCGATTGCATCCGCAGTTCATAGGGTCCTAAGATTCTGAGCACCAGTACAAGCTAGTTCTCAATCCTAGCAAAATCGGCGCTGAACATCAAACCTTAACGGCCGCTATTTGGTCCTTTCGTCGAAAGTTGTAAACATCCTGGCATTCCCCTGCCCTGTGCGTGGTTTAGATGCCAAACCGCCCACCAGCTCACGCGCGCCCTTCACGACCATATCCCACTGAAACGCCGGGCCGGGATCGACCTTGTTGGTTTGCACATGATAATGACCGAGCAAGCCTTGATATTGTTCCAGGTCAGCCTCGGGTAATTTATGCGTTATGAGCCGGCCCTCGGCATCGTGCGGGTAATCGCAAATCAGCTTTGGAAAAACGCGGCAGAGCGCGGCTGTAAGATAAATTAACGCGCGATATTGCTCAGGCGTAAAATCGTACTGGATTAATTCCTGGCCTTGGACCTCACCTGTGACTGGCTCGCTTCGCGCCGGATGGCCAATAAATCCTTTCGTGCGCAAGCCTGTTTCGCCCAGCTTATCCGGTAGCTTCAAATTCACCGTGCCATTTGTCTGGACATCGTACCACTCGCCGAAAGGATTCTTTCCGTTTGCCGGATAAGCGCCAATGTTCGCAATCTCGATTCCGATCGAACGATCGTTTGCCGTCGTCGCGTGCCAGGCGCGTTCCTTCA
Organism: Verrucomicrobiia bacterium; assembly: GCA_036403255.1. Taxonomy (GTDB): domain Bacteria; phylum Verrucomicrobiota; class Verrucomicrobiia; order Limisphaerales; family JAQGOV01; genus JAQGOV01. The sequence goes on along the minus strand of DASWRJ010000068.1, from coordinate 774 downwards.
CATCCAGCGTTTGATAAATCGTACCGTCCAGATCGAGCATGAAATGAATGCTTAAGCCGCGCACATCCTGGAGCGTCTTGAAACATTGCCGGCTCGTCCCAGCCACATCGAAATGATAAACAAATTGATCGATCACGCTCCGCAATAGTGGTAGGTCCCAGCCACCCCCGCGGACACGCTCGATTTCCTCCGCTGACAAGCCACGCCTGCGTGCGGGGCCTTTGCCGGTGATATAACCGTACCGATTTGGAGTGGTTAATGTTGTGACCGCCACCTTTGAAGTTTCCCACGACGATTCCAGAAGCGGGCTGAATCGCCTCTCCACCCGATAAGCATCGTAACCGCCGGGATCCATCCAGGTCACAACGGGAGTGCCAGTGTGGACAAATTTGCCTGCCACCACAATTTCATCTCCGTGGCGTTCCGTAATGGTTCCCGGTCTGGGAGAGATGCAGCCAGGCATCAACGAGCAGGCGCAAATGCCCAGAATAAATGCCTGCGCTCTTCGGGTAGCAAAACGGAGATGCATCCATTCATTTGCGCCGGAACCCCAGACGGGGTCAAGTCAAACGGCACCAGTATTCCTCGAGCAACGGCCGCACCCTTACCGAGGGTCCGAACGGTGTTTACAGCTTCCTTGCATCCAGTTTGCACCCTGACCCCCTAAAAATGTACAATAAAATCAGGGGTCCTTGCGGGGTTTGCACCCCTTGCACCTTTTTCGAGTGTATATACCTACCCCTTCCTCTTAATCGTAATGTTAATCGTCATCTT
>DASWRJ010000067.1:0-8685 GCA_036403255.1 Verrucomicrobiia bacterium | reverse complement strand
TGTGCTGCGCTATGGCGTCCGCTACAAAGATAAGGAAGCCATTGACATGGTTCTCCACACCTGCGAACGCATGGCGGCCGGTGGAATTTATGATCAGATTGGCGGCGGCTTTTCGCGTTACTCGGTGGACCGCCAATGGCTGGTCCCGCATTTCGAGAAGATGCTCTATGACAACGCCCAGCTCCTGAACCTGTACCTTGATTGCTATCTAGTCAGTGGAGATAAACATTACTCGGCGGTGGCGCGGGACATTATTCGTTACCTCTTGCGCGATATGACGCATCCGGACGGCGGCTTTTATTCCGCCGAGGACGCAGACAGCGAAGGCAAGGAAGGAAAATTCTATGCCTGGACCACCGAAGAATTGTCGAAAATTCTTCCACCGGATGAACTGAAAGTGGCGCTGAAATATTTTGGCATCACTGAAAAGGGAAATTTCGTGGATCACAGTGATCCCAATCCGCTGCCGAACCAAAACGTTTTGAGTATTGCGCATAAGGAACTAAAACCGGGAGAGCAGGACCTGCTCAATGCCGCAAAAGAGAAAATGTTCAAGACGCGCTCCAAAAGGGTGCGTCCGCACCTGGACGACAAAGTCCTCGCCTCCTGGAATGGTCTGATGCTCGGAGCGCTGGCTCGTGCGGCTGCGGTGCTCAGTGACGATAAATATCTCGCGGCCGCGCAGAAGAATTTCGACTTTCTGAAAGCGAAACTTTGGGATGCCAAAACGAAAATATTGTTTCACCGGTGGCGTGATGGCGAACGCGATTCCGTGCAATTGCTGGAGGCCTACGCCTTTCTGCTGAACGGCGCATTGGATCTTTATCAGGTTACTCTCGATCCAAACCAACTCGAGTTTTGTGTTTCGCTCGCGGATTCCATGTTAAAGAATTTTTACGATCCAGCCGCCGGAGGATTTTGGCAGACGCCGCCGAACACGAATGATTTGATCCTGCGCATTAAAGAAGATTATGACAGCGCCGAGCCCTCTGGAAATTCTGTGGCCATCCTCGGCTTGCTTAAATTAGGCAAAATAACCGAGCGCAAAGAATTCACCGAAGCCGCGGAAAAGAGCCTGAATCTCTTTTCCGAGCGCCTGAAAAAAATGCCGCAGGCGGTGCCATATATGTTATTGAGTCTGGACTTTTTTCTGGAAGAGCCGAAGCGAGCTGTCATTGCCGGTGAGCCGCATCTGGACAGCGCGAAAGCATTAGTCCGCGCAGTGCATTCTGTTTACCAACCGAACAAAGTCGTTCTCGGCACCACCGGGCCTGTGGAATCCTTCGCAAAAACGTTGCAGCCGAAGGAGGGTAAACCCACTGCTTACGTTTGCACTGGCACAGCTTGCCAGCCGCCTACAACCGACGCTGCGAAAGTGCACGAATACTTAAAGTGATTCCTTGTTAAAGCGCGCATAAACTTTGGGGAGTTGATCTGCTCAGGTCAGCACTTCGTTGATTGCATTTAACACTGCCTCTGGTGTAATTGATTTCATGCACGCCAGCAAATGCTCGCGGGTTCCTTTGATATCTTTGCCGTCATACAGATAATACTCCAGGTTCCTGCCTGCAACCATAGGATTCGGCACCAGCTTGTATGGGCGCTGCCATGGCTCGATTGTTTTGTTGAAGGTCGGTGATTCGATTACCACTTGTTTCGGAACTTTCATTGCCGCCGCCAGATGCATGAACGCATTGTCCACACTCAGGCACGCCTCGCATTTGCGCAGGAGCGCAGTGGCCTGCTTGAGAGACTGACTTTTTGCAGCAACCAGACGGGGGTCCGTAATCGCGCTCAATATCTGCTCATTCTCCTCCCGTTCTTCCGGCCCGCCAAACAGGACCGCTTGAATGTCCTCGTGCCTCTCGAGCAATTGGCGAATCAGCACAATGTAGTTTTCCAGCGGCCAGCGTTTTAAAACGAGATTTTTAGTCTTGCCTGATCCGACGTGAATCCCGAATAACCTGCGCCCGCGCAGTTCCGGTTGCTGGACCCAATCCTCAGCCCATTTCATTTCCGCCGGCGTGAAGAACAATTCACAATCGACGAGCTCCCTGGGCAGCGGCTGATCCAATAAGCACAGCAGGTTCAAATTATTCTGAATGCAGTGAACGTTATAATCCTGTTCGAGCACGCGATTGACCAGGAATGAATCCAAAAATGTGAAACATTCATGCCGATGGCTCAACCGCAAGGGCGCGCCAATGGCACGGGCAATAAAGCGATATTCCTGTTTGCTTTGCGGGTAACTGTTAATGGTGATGTCATACCTCTGCCGTCTCAACGTGCGAATGAAATTCAGGTTTGATATAAATTTCTCCACTATCAGGTTTTGAAAATACACCATGTTGACTCGCGGATTGCCCTGCAAAATATCGCGGGATCCCGCATGCATCACTGCCACATCAATCCGGGCCGCCGGATAGCGCTCGCGCAAAACGCGCAGCAAAGGCGTGGCGAGAAGAGTATCGCCAATCCCGGCCAGGCTGATAACCAGAATTTTCATTTAGCAAGGGTGATGCCCACCGCAAATACAAATAGCTTTGAAATCGGCGCAGTTCACGGACAAATTTTATTTCTCTGCGCGCTCCGCATAGCCACTTCCAAAACTGCGGCTGTTACTTTCTGCACCGTATGCTCGCCCATGCAGCGAAAATCTATCGGGCATTCCGGTAAAAAGCAGGGTGCGCACGGAGCACTGGTTGTAAGCAAAATGTGCGTACGATCTCCGGGTAAACCGGGCCCAGTCAGCTCCGGCGAAGTGCTTCCAAAAGGAACTATCACCGGTGTGTCCAGCGCAGCCGCCACGTGCATGGGCCCGCTATCATTGGTCAGCAGGAGCGAGCACGCGCGCAACCATACGCACAACTCCCGCAAACTTGTTTTGCCGGCCATGTTCAGCACCTGAGCCGCGCCTGCTCGTTGCGCCGATGCAATTTCCCGCGCAATCATAGTCGCCGTTTCAGCATCTGTTTCACTGCCGAAAATCACCCAGCCACAGTCCAACTCATTCGAAACCGCCTTTGCCACCGAACTAAAATTTTCTGCCGGCCAGCGTTTGGCCGGGCCATACGCCGCGCCTGGATTAATCCCAAACCAGGGCAGGCTTGGTGTTTCGTCCAGCCGCCATTTTCGCTTCAGCTCGGCCACTTCTTCTGCTGCCACATTGATGCGCGGAGGACAAGGCTTTGCGCTCGCTCCGGCGGCTTCGGCAATTCGCAGGTAGTGATAAATGTGATGATCCGTCAGAGAATATTCTCTGGTCGCGGCACCCGACGTATTGGAAATCAACCCGCGAATTTCCCTCGGCGTTCGCTTGCGCATTAATTTGATATTTACCGGTTCGGCAACAGCCCTGGTTAACAAAAGCTTTCGCCAAACAGTGTTCGTCCCAATCCGATTCGGTATCCCCGCCAGAAAACTCTCGAACGCAGATCGTGGCGAATTTGGAAAAATAATGGCTGCATCAAAATGCTCCGCCCGCAGCCGTCGAACCACTGAAAACATTCTTTCACCAGGTTTGATTGACAGAACTCGGTTGACGTCAGGGTGATGTAACCACAGCTGGCTTAACTTTTGCGGTCCAAGCAAGGTGATTTGCGCTTCCGGATACGCCTCGCGCAGCCGCCGCAGCGCGGGCGTGGTCATGATGGCATCTCCCAGCCAATTGACGCCGCGCACCAAAAGGTTTTTAGGCGGCTGCATGTACGGCAGGAGTCGATGTGCGTTCAGGCTTTGGCTTCCAGCGCTTGTGGACCCAGAACCAATTGGCAGGGTCGCGGCGAATGGCCCGTTCAAACGAACGATTAATATCATCCGTGATCGCTTCCACCGTCCGCGGGTGTCCGTTCTCATGCGTGACAATTTTGTCGCCCAATTCAACAGACCACGAGGCCAGCCCAGTCCGGAAGATAAACCCAGTGTAGAGCGGCGTTTGATAGCGCAGCGCGAAAACGGCTGGCGCAGTTGTGGTCGAACACTCCCGGCCGAAAAAATTCGTCCAGTAACCGCCGGTGCCGGCATGTTGATCCGCGAGGAAACCAAGCATCATCCCTTTGCTTTCGGACATGGCCGCCCGCAGGGCCGCTCCTTCGCTACGCCTCTCGAAAAAAAGGCAGCCACTCCGATTTCGCAAATTTTGCATCAAACGATTCAATGACGGCTGGCGCAAGCCCCGGTACGTGGTCGCCACACGCAGGCCGGGCACGAAACTTGCAAACCGGGGATAAAGCTCGAAATTTCCGAAATGCCCAACTGCCATGACCCAATTTTGATTAGGATTTGTGCGCTGCATTCGCAATATCTCATCCTCCCCGCGCGGCGTGAGGTGCGGCCTCAGTTTCTCGAATGGCATCGCGGCCGTCTTGATCGCGCTTGCATAATTCTCACCCAGGCGCCGGAAATTCTCACGCGCGAGCTCCCGGATTTCCGCCTCGGATTTCTCCTTCCCGAAACATTGGGTCAGATTTTGGATCGCCACGCGGCGATGTCTCGCATCCAGCCAATAGGCCAGCCCGCCGCCGCCACGCCCAAGCCGCGCGACCCAGCGCAGTGGCAAACTCTGGAGCAATTTCACCAGGCTGAGCGCAATCACATACAGCAGCCCGTCGAGCATTACTCGCCCTCCTCCGCAGTTAATTCGCGTTTATTCGTGCCCATGCGTGTTACCGAAAACATATCTGCCGCACACAATCATTAAAATCTTTCGCCCCGCTCAGGATCTTGATTTCCACCCGCATAAACAAAATCGGCAAGTCGCGCCGATCGATTTTGGGAAAGCGCACCGCATCCTTTTGGGTCGTGATGATCGCTTCGGCCTGCCGCTTTTTGCTGCGATTGACGGCATTCAGCACTTCCTGCTGCGTGAACCGATGATGATCGGCAAATCGCTTTGCATACACCAACTCCGCGCCCACGTCGATCAAGCTCTTCTCGAAGGATTCCGGCTGCGCGATCCCGCTGAGCGAAGCCACCTTTTTTGCCTTCAAAAAATCCAACCCATGCCTTTCGGCGGTGAACACATCCTCAAAATACAGCGGATGATGGATGCATTCGATGATTCCCGCCGTCGAATTATGCTTCATGATCCGCGCGCGGAGCCGCGCGGTGTCGCCATTGCTCTTCGTGATGAAAATCGTGCTCGCGCGGGCCAGATGCGAAGGCGGCTCGCGCAACGTCCCACGCGGCAATAGAAATTCGTTGCCGAAGGGCGCCTGGCAATCAATCAGCACAATATCTCGCCGCCGCCCCGCCAGCTTCCAATATTGGAACCCATCATCCAGCAGCAGCGTGTCGCAGCCAAATTTTTCGATCGCATATCGCCCGCTCTTCACCCGGTCCTTGTCCACCAATACGATCACATCCTTCAAATTCGACGCGAGCATGTACGGCTCATCTCCGGCCGTTTCCGAGTCCAGCAGCAGCGACTTACCGTCCGAGACCACGCGCGGCGGCGTGCGATCGTCCTGCAGCAGCAACTTTTTAATCAGCCGTTTGGCCAAAGGGGGCGGTTTCGATCGATATCCGCGCGAGAGAATCGCCACCGTCCGTCCCTGGTTTTGTAATTCCCGTGCAAACTTTTCCACTACCGGCGTCTTTCCGGTCCCGCCCACGGTCAGGTTACCGATTGCAATCACTTGCACACCAAGGGTCGAATCCCGGAGCAACCGCACATTATACAAAAACCGCCGAATCTTGACCACGACAGCAAACACCTTCGACAACACGAGCAAACCACATCGCGCCAGGCCGGCGCGTTTGCCCTTGCGCTGCTCGAAGATCACTTCGAGAACGAATGTCTCGATTGCTTCGGCCCAATTTCGGAGCGTTTCGCGCATGTTTGCCGCAGTTTGCCAATCGCCTTCGCACAGAGCAAGCGGCCACTCCCAATTCGCTGCTATTTTATTTCCGGTTCGACCTGGTATTTGAGTTTAGGAAGAGGCGCCGCATTTTCACGCCAACGGCGAACACTTTCGAGAGCACTGGAAGAAAGCAACGCGCCAGCGCAGCGATGCCAATGACGAGTTTCTATCCAGGTTGGATTTGCAGCTCACGATTCATTCGCGCCCTTTTGTTTCGCCAGCTCCTTTGTTGGCATTCTCTGCTTTTCTGGAGGAGCCAAAGCGGATAGCGATGTATTCCTTTGTCTCAGCGACATGGAATCCGGATTTAGCTATTTCACGCGCGATTTCAGGCATGTGCGCAGCGCCCCAGGGCACCATGATACTTTCAGATGTCGGAAGCCGAGCCTCAATTTGCTCCAGCAAACGGCGGTTACGTTTTCGGAGCAAGTCATCGAACAGGCCCTTTTCAAAACCGGGCGGGGGAGCCTGGATGAGGGTGGCGAATGCCTCTACGTTGACACGGCCATGTGCGTGAACCCCCATAATCAGATTCAAGAAGTTGATCGTGTTGGTGCTGAATTCGGAAATGTCCACGTCCGCGCGAATGATCTTGCCCTGCGGTTTAAACACCTTCTGTTGCTCGGCGAGTCCGAGCTGTGAAGCGACCACTTTATAGGCAATCTTGTTGGTCAGGAGTCCTTTTTCATCGCTAACACCTTCCATGAGGGTAATCGAGTTGGTCGGAAAAGCGGCCGAGAGGCTTCGATAGAACTGCGTGTCGCCAATATGAATCATTGGAATCAATTGGATAGTGCGGCCGTCGGCTCGAACATATTTGCGGACGTGAACAGCCAGACCGGTAGGACGCAGCGCCAGGAAACCATCCGTGTAATGATCCACTGCCAGGCTTGCGCAGACTCCAAGATAAACAACGATGGCAGGTACAAGGATGAACAGATTTACCGATATAAAGGCCAAACAATTCCGCCAACGGAAACCAGGCGGACCAAGCCACTTCTCCGGCACGAGGGGCCAGCGGAAGCTCCAACCGTGCTGAACCCACAAAAGCAAGCCAAGACCGAGGAGAACCTGGCAGAGAGAAAAGCCCCAGGAGACCCAGCGGATGCGATCGAAGGAATAGATCATAAAAGGGATAACACCCAGGAAGGCGGCCGGCGGGAAGATGGTCAGTGGAAGAAACAAGCGTTTTGGAATGGCCGGCAGAAAGGCCATGAGGACGTAAATCAAGAAAGCGATGAGCATCATTGGTAAGCTCACCAGTCCGCGGATGCTCGACAGGGCAGGGCTATGAAAAAGCACGAGTAAGGAGTCATCCACCAAGGAAATGAACGCATCCACCAGGAACAAGGCCAAACTGACGCTTAAGAGAGCGCACAAATTTGAGCCAGCCGATGGAGGCTTGCGACCAGTAATTGGCGGCAAGGGTATAACCGGTGGGATCTGAGGTGGCGTCACCACATCGCTCGACGGCAAAATCTCATTGGCCGGCGGAGTTTTCGAATCGGGTTCCACTAAAAGTTTCCTCCAAGTTGTTTGCGAGTCATCATTGGAAACGTGTTCTTCATGTGGCGTGAATAGGATTTTAAAGGACAACGGCCGCCGTGTCGAACACTCGGTTTAGTCGGAATGTAGCAATGTGATTAGCGTCTTGCCTTCATTGCCGTTTTTCTGACAATCCCGCGCATGTCGAATTCTCGCAAATTTGCGGCGTATCCGCGTTTGAATCCGCTCGGGGTCGGAAAGAATATTTCCGCAGCCGATCTCGTCGATGAAGCTTTCCTTGCCTACAACGGCGGACGCCTGCGGGAAGCCGCCAAACTGCTGGTGGAGAAGATGCTGCCAAATGATGGCTATATCGGCATGAGCTTGACAGGGGCGCTCACGCCTGCCGGGTTGGGCAAGTCGTGCCTGATTCCTCTCATGAAAGCGGGTTTTGTCGATTGGATTGTTTCCACGGGCGCGAACCTCTACCACGATCTCCATTACGGGCTGAACATGGCGCTCTACCAAGGATCGCCCTTTCTGGATGATGTGGTGCTGCATCGCGATGGGGTGATTCGCATTTACGACATCCTATTCGATTACCATGTACTGCTTGATACTGATGCGTTCGTGCGCGATGTGATCCAGGGCGCCGAATTTCAGCGGCCCATGGGCACGGATGAATTCCATTACCTGCTCGGCAAGTACGTGTCGGAACGCGGCCGCAAGCTCAAGCTGCGCGACAGCTCTGTGCTCGCGACAGCTTACGAGTGCGGCATCCCGATTTTCACGAGCAGCCCAGGCGACAGCTCCATTGGGATGAATGTCGCCGCCATGGCAATGCGCGATTCAAAGCTGATGTTTGACGTGAACCGGGACGTGAACCAAACCGCCGGGATTGTTTACGCCGCGAAATCCAGCGGCCACACCAGCAGTGTGTTCATTCTGGGTGGTGGTTCGCCGAAGAACTTCATGCTGCAGACCGAGCCACAGATTCAGGAGGTGATGGGCATCCAGGAAAAAGGGCATGACTACTTCTTGCAGGTCACGGATGCCAGGCCTGATACCGGCGGGCTCTCCGGCGCCACCCCAGCGGAAGCCGTGAGTTGGGGAAAGGTGGATCCCAATACGCTGCCTGACTGCGTGGTCTGCTATGCAGACTCCACCATCGCGCTGCCCCTCCTGACCGCCTACATGCTGACCCGGTTTAAGCCGCGCAAATTAAAGCGCGTTTATGCGAGGCGTGATGAAATTCTCAATAGCGTGAGGGCGCAGTATCTAAAAACAGGCACGATTGGAAAAATCGTTACCAGTCGCAAAGTGGCAAAACGCGCATCGA
>DASWRJ010000066.1:0-9735 GCA_036403255.1 Verrucomicrobiia bacterium | reverse complement strand
CTGCCCTAGCTCAACGCCTAATGCGCAGGGCAATGTCAGGGTTATAGGCCGGCGATTCCAGCGAGGCTTCACCCCCTTTGTGCTTGAGCTTCTCTTTCTTAAGCACCGTTCCTGTAATGGGGCTAATCCATTCCACATTGTAATTGCCCTCCGGCAGCTCCAACACCAGGCGCGCGCTCTCTCCTCCAAAAATGTAAATCGCGTATTGTTTACCTGCCTCGCTCAGCACATACGCTTTGGCCTTCTCCGCCAGCCCGCCTCGAATCACTTTTCCATCGGGCTGCATCTTCACAAAATTAAATCCGTTCATGAACTGCTGCAGCGCGAGCAGCGACTTGCGAAATGCCGGGCTGCCGCCGCCCGGCTGGTTCTTTGGATACGCAAAATCACCCTGCTCGTGCCCTGCCACAAATGAATAATCCAGGTTGTTGTACAGCCCTCCACCCGCCAGGATAAATTGCCAGCCCTCCATGCGATAATGCGTGTCATTGGTGCCTTTGAAGCCTGTCTCATTATCGCCAATAACTTTGTTCAATCCATAGTTGAGCGCGATTGTGTCCGGCGGAGTGGCGTAATGAAAATTGAAGATCGAAACATTGGGGTCAGGTTTCTGGACCTTCGCTTTTCCATTCGCAATGTTCTGCGAGATCAAATGCTTCACCCCGAGCCCCTTCTCCGCTTCCACAATGACTTCCGCAATGTGCCGCTGCCATTCAAGCGTCACGCCTCCGAAGTAAGGCTCATTGCAAATCTCGTAATACACATTGTCGAAGCCTTTCAACTCGCTCACCATTTTTCGGACCAGCGCTTCCTGGACGGCGAGCAAACCGCCATTCTTGTCCAGCGTATAGGCATTCGTCCGCCCGATGTTGCCGACGTTGTTGATATTGTTCCGGCCATTTTGCGGGCTCAGCTTCCATTGCGACTCATCGTAGAACGGGCAAAATAAATTCATCTCCACTACCACGCCGCGCTTGGAGGCCTGTGTCACAAAATCCTTGAGCCGTTTAAAATACGCCGGGTCCCATTTTGTGAGATCGAATAGGAAGCCATCCGCATACCCTGGCTTGTCGATGTGTATCCACGGACAGATAAACCGCTCCAGCGGTGGTGCCAGTGTATTTGCCGCGATGTTGAATGCACCCGCCTGCTCAAAATAGGCGCCCGTCCAGGTACGCGTCAGGTTCAGCCCGTCCTTATGAAGTGTATCCAGGTATTTCACATAATCGAAATCGAGGTTCAGCACCGAGCCGTAATGTTCGCCTGATGTGATCAGCACAGTCGGTTTTCCGCGCCAGATGAAGTAATGCGGATTTTCCGGATGCAGCGCCAGTGTGCGGTCAGCGCAAAAACCAGGAGTGGCAAGCGCAATGGAGAAGGCGAGGGTGAGGATGAGTTTCATAGAATGTGTGAAAGATAGGCATGAAACCCCTGTGAGCCAAGCAGAGAGCGCCGCGAATGCTCGAAGCATCGGCATCAATCGCCAATCGCAAGATGCTCAGGTTATTGCACTTTCCAAAAGCATGGGCAGAATCGGCTGATGAACTTTCAGTGCCGCGCCGCCGCGCTCAATGATTTTCCGGCCATGCTTGCGCTCTGGCAAAGGTGCCAGGAAATGGGCTTGATGGCCGCTGATACCTCGCATGGCTTTGCGCGCTTGCTCGAGCGCAATCCCGGGTTGAGCCAGGTAGCCGAATTGGACGGCGAGTTAATCGGGACGGCCCTTTGCGCCCATGATGGTCGCCGCGGATACATTTACCACCTGGCAGTCGTTGCGGAGCATCGCAAGCAGGGCATTGGGCAGGCTCTCGTCCAACAATGTTTGGATGGTTTGCGCCAAGCCGGCATTGTGCGCAGTACGGTCGTCGTTTTCGCATCCAATCTGGAGGGCCAACGCTACTGGAAAAAGCTGGGCTGGCGACGCCGCGATGATGTCGTTATGTATTCGAGGGATTTGTAGATTTCTATCGAGCTGGCATCGAGTAGGTGAAATCCAGCTTTTTAGAGTCATTAGCAGACAGCTTGATCGTCTGTTTTTCCGGTGCGGGCGTGAAGCGCGAGTATTCGTGAAACACAGAAATTTCGTATTCTCCGGCAGGCAGGTCCTTGATTTCCCAGGAGCCGTCGGACTTTGTAATCGCGAAGTACGGATTGTCCAGTACGTGGACGTAGCCAAGCATCCACGGATGCATGAAGCAGCGGAGGTCGATGCCAAGTTCAGGTTTATCGAAAGTTTTGACGAGCTTCTTGCCAGTCCCAGGCATGCCTTCATTGAAGTTCTGGTTGTTGCGGGGACGCGTCATCACATTATGCAAAGTTTCGTCGCTGTTTTTGATCTGGATTGGTTGACCTGCCATGACAGCGCAGACATGGGGCACGTAGATGCAGTTGATTTGATCGATAACAACGGGGGTTTTGGGCGGCTCGAATTTTCTTCCTTCTAGCCCTTTGCTCACATAAACGAGGACATTGGCGAGGGTGTCGTCAGCCCCTTTTTTTCCAAAGACAAACCGATCAGACGATGGGAATACGCCGTTGGTCTCCGCATGATCTTTGCAGAATGAATTGGCGGCGATTTCATTTAGGACTCGCGGCTTAGGTTTTTCGCCAGTAAATTTGACCACACCGGAGAGTGTAGCGGCTTGGGAGACTTGTATGAAAAGAAGACAAAAGAGGAAACAAGAGCTTCTCCTCCAAAGCACGTTATTTGTGAGCAGGTCCGGTTTCTCCGCAGATTCTATAAACTTTGAGCCGATACGCTCTTTTGTCATGCTCCTATTTTAGCAGACGCAGCGTCGTATTCGCCAGCGCGATTTCCAAGACTTTGCGCTCTCACAAAGTCAACCGCTGGAGCATGAGAAATAAGAAACCATTTCCCCGCGCTCTCTCCTAATGCACTTGCCTTTCCTTGCCGAAAGCGAACATTGGATTCATGCAAGTTTCCGAAGACATTTGCTGTCCCTTTTGCGGGCAAAATTTCGAATTAACGATTGATACCAGCGTGGCAAGCCAGCGCTTTACCACCGATTGCGAAATCTGCTGCCGGCCCTTTGAGGTGCAGGTCGAATGCGAACCCGGCGAAATCCTCAGCCTCGGCATCCAGTCCGGATAATAATCCTCTTTATCCTCATTTTCCCTATTCGTGTTCATTGGTGTGTATTCGTGTCCATTAGTGCTTTCGTCTCAAAGCTTTTGATTTTCAAGACCAGCTTTCACAGTTACCTTCGCCTCAACGTATGAATCCGAAAATCGTTCTCTGGGTTTACATTGTCCTCCTGATGGCCGGAGGGATGATCGGCTTTTTGAAGGCCAAAAGTAAAATGTCCCTGATCACCTCCAGCATCTTCGCCGCGCTCTTAGTCTTGTGCGCCACGCCCGGCATCCTTGATCCGCGCATGTCCCGCATCCTTGCCAATGTCATTCTGGCCGTGCTGCTGGTCTTCTTCGCCTCCCGCTTCACAAAATCGAGAAAATTCATGCCTGGCGGAATGATGATGGCGATCACGTTGATCGCGCTCGTCTGTCTCAATTTGCTGAAGTAATTCGTCCCTGGTTGTGCCCCAAAATTCTCTCCCCATCTGGCAAATACATGACGCCATTCTCGGCGTCCTCCAGGGACAAAATCGTCTCGTCCTCGTCGCTCCCACTGGTTCCGGCAAGACCACCCAGGTCCCCCAAATGTTATTGGATGCAGGTCTCGCCGGGCCCAGGAAGATCGTCGTGCTCCAGCCGCGCCGCGTCGCCGCGCGAACCGTCGCTGCCCGCGTGGCCTGGGAACGCAATTCGCCGCTCGGCCAGGAGGTCGGCTATCAAATCCGCTTCGATGACCAAACCAGTCTCGGCACGCGCATTTGTTACGTGACCGAAGGCATTTTGCTCCGTTGGCTTCAGGACGATCGTGAGTTGAAGGACGTCGGGATCATCTTGTTCGATGAATTTCACGAGCGAAATTTGTTGAGCGATGTCGGCTTGGCTTTGGTTAAAGCGCTTCAAACTTCAGCGCGACCCGATCTAAAAATCGCTGTTATGTCTGCCACACTCGAAGCGGAGCCCGTCGCCGCTTACCTGGATGATTGCGCAATCCTGATCTCTGAAGGCCGAAGCTATCCCGTGGATGTTGAATATTTGAACGAGCTCGACCGCCGACCCGCGACCGAGCAGGCCGCCAGCGCCGTCGAACGCATCGTCCACAGCGGCGCCCCGGGTGATATCCTCGTCTTCATGCCGGGCATGGGCGAAATCAATTCGACCATCAATGCCCTTCGCGCCTCATTATCCCACGAAGACCTCGCCTTCATCGCGTTGCACGGCGATTTGCCACCCGAAGAACAGGACCGCGCGTTCCAGCCGAATCCATTGCGCAAAATCGTCGTCGCGACCAATGTCGCCGAAACTTCGGTAACCATAGACGGCATCCGCCACGTCGTTGATAGCGGCTTGGCGCGCGTCGCACGCTATGATGCCGAACGCGGCATCAGCACGCTCTTCATCGAGAACATCAGCCGTGCCAGCGCGGACCAGCGCAAAGGCCGCGCCGGCCGCACTGCGCCGGGCACTTGCTATCGCCTCTGGACCGAGAGCGGACAACTGAATCGTCCGGAAAAAAACACGCCTGAAATCCAGCGCAGCGATTTGGCGGAAGTCGTTTTGCTGCTGCACTCACTCCGCATCAAGCGTGCCGCTGAATTCGATTGGCTCGACAAGCCGGATCCAATCGCCGTCCAACGCGCGGAAAAACTTCTCCATCTGCTAGGCGCGATTGATGAGGCCAGTGAGGAACTCACGCCCGTGGGCCGCCAGATGCTCCGCTTGCCCATGCATCCACGCTATTCCCGCATGCTCGTTGAAGCCGCGAAAAACCAGTGTGTCCCCGCCGCCGCGCTTTGTGCCGCGCTCGTGAGTGGACGCGACCTCCTTATGCGCCTTGGCCGCGACGATAAGCATGTTGCCGAAGCGCGCGAGTTATTCGAAGGCAGCGCCGAGTCCGATTTCTACACTTTGATTCGGGCCTATCAGTTCGCGAAGAACAATAGTTTTAATCCCGATTCCTGCCGCCGTTATGGAATTCACGCTCAAACCGCCCGGCAAGTGGACCAGACTTTCGAGCAACTTCTTCAAATCGCTCGCCAGCAAAAGTTAATCGCGCCTGAGCCGCAACAAACCGAAGCCGCGCAATCGCGCGAAGCGTCGGGCAAAAGGATCGTCCAGTCCGATGATCCGCTCCTGCGCTGCATCACCGCCGGGTTCATCGATCAACTCTGTGTTCGCCGCAGCCAGGGCACGCTCGAATGCGAACTTACTGAAGGCCGCCAGGGCACGCTCATGCGCGAAAGCGTCGTGCAGATTGCCACGCTGTTTGTTGCCGCCAGTATTCGCGAAATTGCCTCCCGAACATCCGAGAATCTGACGCTGCTCGGCCTGGCCAGCGCTGTAAAACGTGAATGGATCGAGGAGATGTTTCCGCAACAGGTCACGAGCAAAGTCGAGCATCTTTACGACCGCACGCACAAACGGGTTGCAGCCGTGAAGTTGGTGCGGTTCCGCGATTTGGTGATTCATCACGAGCATCAGCGCGATGTCGAACCTGAGGCTGCGGGCCGCTGCCTGGCTGAAGCCTGGCGCAAAGGGTATTACGAGCTGCCCCTCTTCAATCACGACCTCAAGCAATTTGTCGCGCGCGTAAACTGCGTCACCGCCGCCGCGCCCGATATGGAGTTTCCTCCATTTGATGAAGCGGGCCTGGTTGCGGCGGCCGCGCGCGCTTTTGCCGGGCTCTCTCTCGCCAAGGAAGCGCAGGCTGCACCGCTCAAGGATAGTTTTCATGCACATCTCGCTCCTGAACAAGTAATGTGGCTGAATGAACTGGCGCCGGCTGCTATTCCGTGGCACGACGGCAAACAGCTCAAATTGCAATATCCCGATCAGCCGCTCGATGAAGATGGCGAACCTAACTCACCCGAAGCCCAGGTGAAAATCCAGGAATGCTTCCCCGTTAAGGAGCACCCGCATATTTGCGAAGGAAAATTGCCCGTGAAACTTTGGCTCTGCACTCCTGACGGCAAGCGCCTCGAAGCGACCTTTAATTGGCCCGCCTTTCGCAGCGTGACTTACCCCAAACTAAAGCCGCAGTTGCAGAAAAAATTTCCGTCCTTCCTGTGGCCATAAGTTGCCTCTACTCTTTCTTATGCGGCTTGATCACTTCCACCAGGGGCCAGAGATCCTGGATACTTGCATTGTGGGACAGACCATACACATAAGCTGCCGCCACTGCAGTGACTGCGGCCACCGCGGTTGCATGCCCCGCCACGACCGCCGGCCCAACCATGAGTCCTTTCACGGAGACTGGGATGGTTTTATAGGTCGGAAGATCAAATCTAGTCATTTCGCTTCCGTCTCGATTCATTAGCGAAAAATAATTCCCAGTGCCTGCCACGAAATAATTGGTCAAACCAGTTTCGGCATTTGTGACAGCGTTGCTCTCCTGCAAGCGAACCAAAGTCAGGCCATTCGTCTCCGCCGGTTTGATAAAGCGCGGCTTTTTCGCCAGCCGTATCTTCTCATCATTTTCCATCAGAAAATAAGCTCGACGTCTCGGCTTGTCGCGATGCGCCGGCAATTCATCATACTCCACTAGAAGATCGTGCTTTTCCGGCACTGCATAGACGATAAGATGAGTAGGCCTGGAGGGCTCAGCAAAGCTGTCCGTTGCAATCCAGAGGTTGGTGGTTGAGCAGCCGCTTAAGAAAAGCAAAAGAAGCAGGCTCGTGAATTTGATGCAGCGAATTCGTGCTAAAAGTGCCTGCGTCATAAGCCAACCTACACATACGCCGGCAACGGCTTCAATAAAGTAAAAAGTTTCAATCTTGACTCAACTCGCTATAACCTCTCCATGCAAAACGGCTCTGCAGAGTTTGAAAGGTTGATCGGGAACTATTTCGAATCGCTACTCGCGGAAAATCATTTGCTCGCCACTTACGTCGGACTCAAATCCGGCGAAGGCAAATTTGGCCGCAACACACTCGCAGCGGAAGAGAAACGTGAGCGCCGCCGACAGGCCGCCCTTCGCCAGCTCGAGCAAATCTCCCCGCGCGAGCTGAGCAACGAGCAGCATCTCGATCGGCTGGCGCTGCGCAGCCAGCTTCTACGCGAGTGCGAAGACTTCGCCCGGGGCCGCCACACCATGGATCCGAACGCCCCAGAAACCGTGCTCAACATTTTCCTGCGCGAACTCCAGCGCGGCGAACACGAGCCGAAACGCGCCGCCGCCAACATTCGCTCGCTCCTTCGTTTGGCGCCTCAATACCTCGAAGAATCCGCCTTGCTCATTAAAAAACCCGAGCGCGTCTGGGTGAAAATAATGGCTCAAACGATTGCTGGCGCAGAGAGCCTGTTTCAAGCGACCAAAGATTTCTTAAATCGCGTTGAGCCTTGGCCAACGGATGCAGCGCAAATTGAGACCGTCAGCGGGGCCGTGGCAAATTACGCAAAGGTCGTCAAACAAAAGGCCTTCGCGCCTGAAGGCTCCTACGCCATCGGCCCAGAGATGCTCCAGCGGCGCGTGCGGGACCAACTCGGACTTGATTACACCTTGGGCGAAATCGAATCGCTTGCGCTCTCCGAAGCCAAGCGCATCAATGCCCTGCTCAAAAAAGCCTGTGCTCCCTTTGGAAAAAATCGTTCGCCGGACCAGATTATTTCCGAAGCTCGCGCCAATTGGAAACCAGCGCAACCGCTCCTCGATCTTTACCGCGATCAGACCAGCCTGGTCGCCGACTCCTTTCGCCGTGCCAAAGTCGTTACCTTCCCTAAAGGCGACAAGCTCGATGTCAAACCCGTCCCCGACTTCATGCGCCCGCTCTTCCCCACTGCCGCCTACAGCTCGCCCGGCGCATTTGAGAAACGTCAGCGCGGCATTTTCTGGGTAAATGATCTCAGCGTCACAAAAAAATCCCCCGCCGAAAAACTGCGAGAACAGCAGCAACACTTTGGACTGACCCTCACGGCTGCGCACGAAGCTTATCCAGGTCATCATCTCCAGTTTGTCCTGGCCAATCAGCATCCGCGCAAATGGCGTCGCATGTTTGCTCACGCCGTCTTTTACGAAGGATGGACCCTCTGGTGCGAGCAGATGATGGTTGATTTGCGAATTGATCGTTCGCCGTGGCTGCGCGTCCAGCAACTCCACGATGCCCTCTGGCGCGTCCATCGTATTTTGGTGGACCTGCGGTTGCAAACAGGACGCTACAGTTATGCACAAGCCGCACAGCATCTTTGCAAATACGTCGGTTTTACAAGAGCGCGAGCTGAAGGCGACGTAAACTGGTACACAGCTTCGCCGAGCGTTCCCATGAGCTACTGGCTCGGTCGCCTTGAAAACGAGCGCCTGCGCCGCCGATTGATGGAAGGTCGCGGGTGGTCTCTGCAAAGGTTTAATGATTGGCTGCTTGGCTTTGGCACTCTTCCGCAATCATGGCTCGAGAAATATGGATTGGATTAGTGTTCTTTCTTTAATCGCCCATTTTGCGACTACTTTTCAGATGCATCCGCCGTTTAAAAGCATTCTGATAGCTCAAGTTCTACATATTTGCCAGTTGTTCCAGGACCGCTAGGAAATGCCTAGTAGCGCTTCTGCCCAAAGCTTTCCATCTTACCTTCGGGCGTAAACCTCAGAGATTCAGCGCATTGCAAGC
The DNA here is from genome assembly GCA_036403255.1 of Verrucomicrobiia bacterium. Taxonomy (GTDB): domain Bacteria; phylum Verrucomicrobiota; class Verrucomicrobiia; order Limisphaerales; family JAQGOV01; genus JAQGOV01. Next base: position 1,045 of record DASWRJ010000066.1, on the reverse strand, counting down.
CATCAGTTCTGCAACGCCGCTCTCCTCTCCTGGATTTATGGAAATTTGCGCTCCGGCTATTTGCCGTTACGTTCAGTAATGAAATAATATCAGATGACCTTTTGCATAAGAAATGTCAAAGGCGACTTAAGGGTCGGGGGCCATCAAGTTGCAATTGGTGGTTGCGATGCTCCGAGGTCACTCTCATTCAGGCATCGACGACATGACAAAACCCGACTCGCATTCTGTTCCTAAAAAACTCCGAATTTTACTTTCGAACAACTATGGCTTGGTTGGGGCGGGACTGCGTTCCCTGCTCGAAAAAGAACCCGGCCTGGAAATCGTTGGCGAAACCAATCTTGGTCCCAAGTCCTCAGCCATCATCTTTCAAGCTCGACCCGATGTCATTTTTGTTACGTTGAGCACGGCAACTTTTGAGGAAGTCGAAATGGCCGAGCGTATGATGGAAAAGTTTCCGCGGCCCATCTTGCTCCTGGCTTTGAATACCAGCGTCGAATACGTCTTGCAGTCGCTCCACGCCGGCATAAAAGGAATTCTTTGCCTGAGGTCTTCTGCCAATGAACTCCAGGTTGCCATCCAGAAAACTGCCGCAGGCGAGGTTTATCTGAGCCCTGCTCTTCCTAAGTCGGTCATGGATGCCGCTCGCGACTATCTTCTGCACCAGGGCCGTCCGGTCGAGCAATTGACCTCGCGTCAAAAAACGATATTGAAGCTTATTACCGAGGGCCGCAACACGAAGGAGATTGCCCTTCGGCTTAAGGTCAGCTCAAAAACTATCGAATTTCATCGAGCCCGGCTCATGGAGCGGCTTGGCATTTTCGATATTGCTGGCCTGGTGAGATATGCCCTTCGGCTGGGGCTGGTGGAACTCTAAAAACATTGGGATTACCTAGGAAAATCCTAGTAGCAGTCCACCCCAAATTGCGGCATCATGTCTCTCGTTCTTAGCAGTTGAGGTGTTCCGAGTTGTAAATCCTGGTACCCTCATTGCGTCGATTTTTGCAATTTGTTCGGGTGGTAGATCGTTTCTTCAGCGGGGTTCCCC
>DASWRJ010000065.1:0-3117 GCA_036403255.1 Verrucomicrobiia bacterium | reverse complement strand
GATCACCACTTGGCGGCGGGTTAAGTGCTCGATTGCAGAGACCGTATCAAACCTTGGGGGAGGAATTAGCTTCGGAATTCGAGCAAGATTAGGCGGCTAGAAGGCGGAAATTTTTTTCAAAAGCGAACGATTTTTTCCAGCTCGTTCACGCGCTTTTGAATCTGTGCGGGAGTAACTTTCGTGGTGCGATTCAATCCAAAACCTTCGCAGCAAAAAGAAGCGACCACCGTCCCGTAAATCATGGCGCGCCGCAGATTTGAATCAATCGAGCCTTTGGCATTGGCCAAATAACCCATCATTCCGCCCACGAACGAATCGCCGGCGCCGGTGGGGTCCACAACTTGAGGGAGCGGATAAGCCGGGGCCACAAACAGACCTTTGGGGCTGGAGAGCATCGAGCCGTTGTGGCCTTTTTTGATAATCACATATTTTGGGCCGAGCTTGTGGATGGCTTTTAATGCGTCGAGCACATTCTTGCGCTCGGTTAACTGGTGGGCCTCGCTTTCGTTCAACACAAAACCGTCCACGCGCTTGATTAGGGCGAGAAGGTCTTTGAGCGCAATATTTAGCCAAAGGTCCATGGTGTCAGCGACCACAAATTTCGGGCGCTGCATCTGATCCAGGACATGGGCTTGAAGCGATGGGGCGATATTGGCGAGCAGAACGAATGGGGTTTGCTTATGGTGATCCGGCAAATGGGGCGTAAACGTTTCGAATACTCCCAACTCAGTGAGCAGGGTGCGGCGATTATCCATGTTTTCTTCGTACTCGCCGGACCAATGAAACGTTTTGCCGTCGCGAATTTGCAAACCGGCCAAGTCGATGCGGTGCTTCTTGTAAAGCTGGAGGTAACGTTTTGGAAAATCGCGCCCGACGACCCCGATCATCTTAACCGGGCCGAAGAAGCTGGCTGCGACAGCGGCGTGACTGGCCGAACCACCGAGCAGGCGTGGGTTTTCGGCCCGTGGGGTTTTGATTGAATCCAAAGCTGTGGAACCGACAATCAACACGCTCATATTAGACTGGAGATGATCATTGCGGGGCGGAATTTAGGCGCTCTTTAAAGGCCTGACAAGCCTTGGCAATATTTGGGCTGTTCAGAATCGCTGACACTACACACACCCGCCTTGCCCCCGCAGCCAGAACGCTCGGCAGGTTTTCGAGGTTGATGCCCCCGATAGCAAACCATGGGATCAGCACGTTTTGCGCAGCCCAGCGGACGTAATCGAGAGTGACGGGTTTTGCCTGCGGTTTGGTGCCAGTGGGGAACACTGGGCCAATGGCAATATAATCCGCGCCAGCTTTTATGGCACGTTCAGCTTGCGCCGGGGCGTGAGTGCTCAGCCCGAATTTCACGCCTTGGTAACGGCTCGCAAGTTGCGAGACATGGGTGTGGCCGGCATCAAAAAAATCTTCCTGGCCCAGGTGGCAAAGCGGCGCTCCAAGCGCATGCGCGAGCTGTGGATAATCGTTTATAACCAGCCAGGCACCGGCTCGGTGTGTAATCGGAAGGATCGCTTCGGCCATGCGCTGAATTTCAGCCACTGATTTATCCTTCGCGCGCAATTGCAGGATATCCGCACCCCCATCGCAAAGCTGCTGGGCCACTTCGGCTGGGGCGAGCCCATGCAAGTATGCCGTGTCCACAAAGGTGTAAAGGCGGCACGCATCGAGCGGTTTCACGGCTGGAGTTAAAACTGGATCGTTTAAGCTTTTTCTTCGATTAACTCGCGGCGCGCACCCCCCAGCAGATGCTCGATGAAGTTTGTTGAATAAACGCCACGGCGGAAATTAGGGTCCTGAAGAATCGCCTGTTCAAACGGGATCGTCGTTTTAATGCCGGTAATCATGTATTCGCTGAGCGCACGGCTCATTTTGTCCATGGCTTCGCGACGATCTTTGCCGTAAGTGATGAGCTTGCCGATCATCGAATCATAATGAGGCGGGATGGTATAGCCGGCATAGGCGTGACTATCCACGCGCACTCCGCGGCCACCGGGGGCGTAATACATCTCGATTCTTCCGGGACAAGGGCGGAAATCATCGAAAGGATCCTCCGCATTTATTCGGCATTCGATGGAGTGCCCTTTGAAATGGATGTCCTTCTCGGACAGGCGGAGCGGTTCGCCCATCGCAATCATGATTTGCAGTTTCACCAGATCCACGCCGGTGACTTCCTCAGTAATGGGATGCTCGACCTGAATGCGCTTGTTCACTTCGAGGAAATAAAAATTGCCTGCATCGTCAACGATGAACTCCACCGTCCCAGCATTGGTATAGTGCGCCATTTCAGCAATGCGAATGGCCGCTTTGCCCATGCGTTTGCGCAAGTCCTTATGTTTGTTTTCGATCAGGGGAGAAGGCGTTTCCTCGACCACCTTCTGATTGCGGCGTTGAATCGAGCAATCGCGTTCTCCCAGGTGGATGATATTGCCACGGTTGTCGCCAACTATTTGAAATTCGATGTGGTGGGGATTCTCTATGTATTTCTCGATGTAAACGCCTGAGTTCCCGAAGGCTTTCTCAGCTTCAGAGCGGGCGGTGTGATACCCTTTGACGAGGGAAACATCGTTGTGCGCCACGCGCATGCCGCGTCCGCCACCACCGGCGACCGCCTTAATCATGATCGGATAGCCAATACGCTTGGCGTTGTTCATGGCGTCCTGCTCATTCTCGACGAGACCGTCCGAGCCGGGCGGAGTGGGGACACCGGCCTTTTTCGCCAGGTTCCGGCTGACGGCTTTATCTTCGAGGGCATTCATGGCCCGCGAATTAGGCCCAATAAAGCGGATATTGCAACTTTCGCACACGTCGGCGAAATGGGAATTTTCGGAAAGAAAGCCGTAGCCAGGGTGAATGGCATCCACATCCGAAATCTCTGCCGCGCTGATCAGGCGGTCAATGCGCAGATAGCTTTCGCTGCTCGGAGATTTGCCTATGCAAATAGCTTCATCAGCCATTTGGACGTGCATGGAGTTGGCGTCGGCCTCGGAATACACAGCGACCGTACGGATATTCAGTTCCTTGCAGGCGCGAATAATACGGACGGCTATCTCGCCGCGATTGGCGACCAGAATTTTTTCAAACATGGCTCAGATTCGCCCTGCTCAGGAGGGG
>DASWRJ010000064.1:0-5712 GCA_036403255.1 Verrucomicrobiia bacterium | reverse complement strand
GTGAGGCTGCGGCGCTTCAACTCGCTCCTAAACGCGATTTCAGCACCGAAAACATAGGATCCTCCGGCCATGGCGCCCATCCTCCTGCCGTTGACATCCAACTCTCAGTGGGTAGCATTAAAGCGTGCCAAGTGGCGCGTTCGTCTATCGGTTAGGACACGGCCCTCTCAAGGCTGAAAGACGGGTTCGATTCCCGTGTGGGCCGCCAATTACTTCCGGCTTTTACTTTTGGTCCGAGTTCGTTTGGACTTCGAGCCCTTTGTCTCGCCGCGCTCGGAACGCTGCTTGTTCACTATCCGGGAGGCCACTTCCTCCTGGCGCCCTTTGTAGCGGCCTTCTGCCTGGAATCTGTGCTTCAACTCCTTGTATTCGCGTTCCCGTTTTGGACTTGCTCCTCTTGGCATAATCACCTCATCAATTATTTCTTGCTCTGCGCGTGCTGTGGCAACTCAACAGAATCGCGCTTTACTAGTTTATTGAACCGGCTTTGGTGTCCATGAGTTTCATCCTGGTGCAGGAAAGCGAGTTGGTTCTCCTCGAACTTTTGGAACCAATCCTCCCATGTGATCTCGCATAAATTTTCCCCGCTATAACCAGGAAAATCGATGCGAATCATTCCCGTTTCCTGTTTTGAACCGGTTCCGCGAACCTCGGCGGGGTGCCCGCCGCGTTCTTCGACCCATTTCCGAATTTCCTCATGATCAATTGTTGGTTTGGCTGATCCGCTCATAAATCTCCTTTTTGGTATTAAACCTCTTTCGTGGCCCGAATAGGGGCTGAGAAAAGTTACTGCATTAGGGTGGATTTTCAAAATCTTGGCGCAAGTGGGGATTAGGGAATTGACCCCAGAACAAATGAATTACCGAGCAGACCGACTGATGTCTCTCAGCACCGGGAAATTCTACCATTTGCGGTGGCCTACAAAAGGGTCGTACTGTGGGAGGGAGCCATGGTCACCAAACTTCACAACTTCCGATTGACGATGCGATCTCGGCAATGGCTCCCGTTGGTGCTGTTTCTTTTGGTTTCCCTGTATGTATATTCACGATTCGATTGGCGGGAGATTCAGCAATGGCTCGCTCATTGCAACGGTCTTTTGGTTTTTGTGTTGATCTTGCTTTTGCCGATATTCGGTTTTCCCGTGAGTGTTTTACAAATTCTGGCGGGTGCAAAATTCGGCATCGGCCTGGGCTTTCTGTTGAGCACCCTCTCGATTTTCGTGCATCTGCTGGCCATGTACTGGGTTGGGCGGAGAGCCTTGCGTCGTCCCATTGATTGGCTGCTCAGAAGGCACAATCATCATTTGCCACAAGTGCCGGGCTCAGAAGAGCGATCGGCAGCGTTTTTAATGACACTGCTGCCTGGATCATACGCGCTGAAGAATTACGTGATGGTCCTGGGAGGAGTCTCACTGCGCACGCTGCTTTGGATCTGCGCGCCCGTCTATGCGCTTAGGGCCATCTTCGGAATTTATTTCGGACATTTCAGCGCCCAACCTTCAGGTCTTAAAACGGCGATTCTGATCGGCAACACCGTTTTAATCACGGCCATATCGGCATACCTGGTGAAACGCCTCCGCGAACGCTGGGTTGTGACGCACAGCAAACAACAGTCTCAAGAGCCATTCGCGCGGAATGATAATTCGGAAATTAGCGGCAAATGATCCGAGGCCACACGCGTGACACTATTTTGCGGCACGCGCGCTTCGTGTACCTCAAAATGATCTGAGACAAAGATGTGGTCGATCCGGCTGAAAGGCAGGAGGGTGGTAAAGGTGTTCAAGGGGCGATGATTTTTGACGAGCAATTGCGCGTCATGCACGCGGGCAGTTAGAATTCGGTAGGGCTGGCTTCCGGGGATCATATTGAAATCACCACAGACGATTAGCGGCTCGTCGCGAGGAATTTGGCCGAGCCAGTTGGGCCCGAGCAGATCGGCCACCTGCGAAGCGCGCTCACGACGCCGCAGCCCAAAATGCGTGTTGAGCACGTATAGATTGCCCGTATCCATACGTGCTTTCACAAGCAGCGCTCCGCGGGTTTCGCCGAAGCTGCCCACCGCACCGCCGCAAAGCAAACCAGATTTCAACACCTCGACTGGCAATCGGCTGAGGAGAGCGTGGCCATACAATTCTTCCCCTTTTTGCATGGTGCAGCAGAAAGTTGCCTGCATCTCTAGTTCTTCCGCAATCAGCTTGGCCTGATCGTGCCGCCGGGTGCGCGCCCGGCCGAGGTCAATCTCCTGTAACGCGACAATGTCCGGATCAAAGCTGCGGATGGCGCGTATGATTCGTTCCGGCGCCACCTTGCCATCCAAGCCAATACAACTGTGGACGTTATATGTCATGACCCGCAAACTACGGACCCGCCGGGCGCTGCGCCTCGGCGCGATTATGCGCTTGCGCCCGAGAATATCCATAATGGTTTGGCGCAAAGTAGCCGGACGCAGAAACTTTTCGGCTTCGACTGGGATCCGAGTGTTCGCCGGCAGCAGAGCAAAACCGCCCGTCTCTTCCAGGCCTGGGCCGCCGTGCGCACCGCGCTCAAGTGGAAAAGTGCAGGGATGCCGCTCCGGGTGCCATCCAAGGAGGACCAAATCTCCCGCGTTGGGATGCTGGCAAAGGCGAACGAGGTCGCGCGCGATTTCCTGTCGTAGTCCCTGAATGTGCGGGAGAAAGCTATCCGCATCGCGCGGCAGTACGACCCATCCTTGAGCGTGATGCCACACGAGCTCGTCTTTTGCGACCGGATACAGCACGCCGGGGACATCCGCCTTATGAACGAGGTAATCGGCGAAAATCCGCTTTTGCTCCAGAGACAACGGCTTGGCTAAATAGATATGCGCTACTGGTCCACGCGCCGTAATGGCAAATGCCCCTTCTTCACCCGGCGGCACATACTCCGGCTTTTCCTGTGCTTCCAAAAATTTCCGTACCCTTTCCGAACTCGCCAGCCACGAGGTGCGAGAGCCGACATCGCGAAGCACGCTGAATTTGGCGGGAATTTTTTCGTCGAGAGCTTTGAGGCCGTTATAAACAGCTTGGCCCAACCCGCCCGCGTGATGTTCCTCATAAGAGCGTGCAGTTTCCTGACCGTGGTCCGAGAACAAAAGCACCTGATAATCGCGGCGATGAGCGTTTTGAGCGCTGCGATATAGGCGTTTGATTGTGTCGTCGAGCCGCCGCAGCTCGGCGTGCGCAAAGACGGAGCCAGGGCCACGCCGGTGGGAGCGCTCATCATAGCCGAGAAAGTTTAGGTGAATGATCGGCAGTCCACGCGCCATATCGACGCCGGCGCCGATTTGCGTGGCTTCGCGCAAAACAGTGCCGACAAACACGCGCGAAAGAATAAACTTAAATTCCTTCTGAAAACTTTCTCCTTTGGCAACACCCTTGAGCATATCATAAATTGAACGAATGGATTCCAAAAAGAGCAAAAAAACTACCCGCAAGGTGGCCATGAAATGCACGAGTGCAATAGTGATGCCGGTGGCGAGCGAAGCAGGCATAAACATATCGCGCATTGATAAGGTGGCGGCGCAAAAATGAGTTTCCTCACAGGCTGCGCCTCCCGAATACACATTCACCCATGAGCTTCCGCCTCTGAGCAGGGGTTCTTCACCGCGGGAGCGCAAATCCGCCTCGACCTCCTTCACGGCTTCGCATTCGTACATGATGCGGAATCGCCTGCTTTTGCGATCCAGATACCCGAAGGAAGGCACGGCACACGGCACACCGTAGTGTAATTCACCCTGGACAGCCGGAGTCGTGGCGGGCAGGCCGGAATAAAACCTCGCCATTTCGTAATTTTCCTTTTGGAGCAGGCGTTGGACGAATGGCATGCGCCCCTGAGTGATGGCGCGTTTTAGCTGATCGTAAGCCAGGCCATCCAACTGAATGAGTACAACCCCCGGCCCCCAGCTTTGCTCCGCCGGCAAGCGCAACATGCGGCGCAGCATTTCGCTGCGGTTGAAGAACTGCCGAACTTTTCTGCGCCAAATTTCGAGTCGGTAAATCAACTGCTAATCCTCCACAGGCCTGACCTCCGTACCTGGGTTTCACCCGCTGTGGTCAAAGCAAGATAGCGTACATTGCGGGTTTCGTAATCGGACCGGAATGGGCTATAGCGCTACCGTGGAAGATGGCATCCGCTTAAGTGCTGCCACTTAGGTAAGCTTGCTAATGCTTCAGAAGCATCCAAATACCCCAGATGATGAGGGCAAGCCCGGCGACCTTTCCGAGCGCGTTTCCTCTTGGAAGCGCATTCTCCAGAAGGACAAAAACTGAGAGGATTGCAATCCACCAAACATTCATTACGCCCGTGACAAACAAAAGCAACATGAGCAGCCAGCAACAACCCGTGCAATAGACTCCGTGCCTTAATCCCATGGTTAGTGCCCCCCGATTACCTTCTCGCCAGTCGTTCATCAGTAGTCCAAGGGGATTCGAGCAATGAGCCAGACACGATTGTTTAAAAGGTGTCCATTGAAATATTCCGGCCGCGATCAGCAAAGCTGCGCCCAGCGTCGCGCTCGTGCTTACCATCATCGAAGAAAGAAGTGAAAACGAGTGAAGTATCCATTGGGCTACAGTAGCGATGGCGCTGAACGCGACCCATACCAACAGATAACCTGAAAGAAAAACAATGGTGGAAGTGAACGGCCGCGCTAGTTCAGCCCTTTTGCGATTCACAGCGGCGAACGTCAGGATCATCGGGGTTGCGGAAGGAAGCATCATCGCCACCATCATCTCGCTCCACATCAAAAACAATGGGAGCAATTCATCCTTAGACCAGGGCTGAAGATCCGGGCCGGACATTTTCATGCCCGCGCACCGGCAAACGCCTGTCATGTTCATGGTGCGGGCTTCATGCGCCATGTAGCCCCAGGTTAGTGCCGTAACTGCGCAGATACCGCCGAGCAAGAGCAATCGCTCTTGTTTGCGCAATCGATCAATAGATAATGCGCTCAGCACAATTTTTCCGGAGGATCAAGCCGGCGAGATGTTAGTTCGAGTATTTTACCTTGGTTACGAACGCAGCTTTTTTTGGCCAGGAAAAATTGATTTCACCGGCCGAGACTTTCATCTCTTCAGCCGAAACACACTCGGCTTCCTTGAAAATGAAACCAGTCCCATGATCAATTCGCACCGACTCTGCCTCGCCGGTCACCGGATTTTTAATGGGCACAGTCGCAAGTAGAATCTGGTTGCCTACATTTAGGCTGCTGTTCCGCCCGTTGAAGTTGAAAACGAAGGAGGCAATCCGTGGTTCCAGTATTTTGGAGAAGGTCGTGACAAGGATTTCAAAGGGGAGCCCGCCTGCCTTGCCGCTGAAGATGTCCATGAGCGCCTGGCGCTGCTCGGGATTCGCAGCCGCATCAAAGAACCCGACAGCTGTGCCGTTCCCCTCGTGAATGGCTTTGGGCCAGTGTGCGGCGCCAGCCAAACCCAAACCGTCGAGAGGCGTATTCCCGTAACGGCCCCGATTAATGCGCCAGGCAAACATGCCCTCACAATATCCTTTTGTCGGAGGGGCTGAAAATTCACAGGGGCAGCCGTAATCACAATTGCACGCCTGGAGATAATCTGCTTCGACAAACCATTTGGTTTTGGAACCTTCTGCCATAATTAAACCCTTTCCCTTGAGATTTTGCGGGATGAAAGCAAGTCGCGTATTAATGTGCAAGTACAACAGCGCTTACGTGGAATCCACT
>DASWRJ010000063.1:0-13388 GCA_036403255.1 Verrucomicrobiia bacterium | reverse complement strand
AACGCTGCATCAGTGGTCGCCGCTGCTTAACTTTTGTTCCAGAAAGGCCGTGCGCTGCTGAAAGCCGTTCTTATTTGTATTGGACATCTCTTTCAAACAGGCGAGTGCTTCAGCGTAGCGGCCCTCTTGTTCGAGCAGGTGGGAGAGACGAAACCGGGCAATGTCCGCGCGCTTGGTTTTGCCCGCATTAGCAATCACAAGCTGATAATTATGAATAAGGCTATTCGTCTCGCTCGCATCCGAAAAAACGGATTCGCAGTATCTGAGCACCGCATCCGCATCGAGCCCGGATTTACCGCCGGATTGGGCTAAATCAAGTTTGGGCCAGAGGTAAGCCTCGCAAATGCGCGCGGCCAGCCAGGGATTTTCGGCGGGCGTTGAGGCGAAGCGCGATGTTTCCTGCGCAAGTTGAAACCCGGCTTGCTGCTCCATAACATTGGTGGATTCAAGAAGACCTTCGGCAAAACTCAGCTCCTGACCGAGCAAATTGTAAATGGCCTTGTAACTGGTCGTTTCGGATTGTTTCCGTTGAAAATATTTCGAGGCTGCCTGAAAAAGCTGACCTGAAGGATTATTCTTTTTTTTTGGCGGATCGGCCTGTGCGGCTGCCAATTCATTTGAAACCGAGACATTGCTCGAGGCAAAATTATTCTGGCCGCTTTCTTTCTTTATGTAGCTCCAGATTGATTGGCGGACCTCTTGCGGTGTCGGTGGCCCAGAAAACTTCCTGTATAAGCTCGGGCCAAAAATAATAGCACAGACCAGCACAACAGCCGGAACTATAATCGCAACGACGTTTTTGCGCGAGAGTCTGGTTGTGAGCGTGTTAGGCATTACTCATCAGACGTGCGGATCAAAAGCGGGATTCATGGGGCATGAACCCCGCTCGGACGCATTTTGAAAACGCCTCGATCGGAAACAAGCAAAACCATGCCTGGCCAATCTCGCAATAACTACTCGCCTTTGCGTCCGTTGCCTGACCGAGCCGGCGGGACACTGGGTGCTGGCGCGGAATGCACTGGCGCTGCGGGTTGGCTATGATACGCCGGAGCAGGGGCGCTGTTGTGAACAGGCTCATTGTGAGGGACAGGCACTGGAGCGGCATTATAGACGGGCGCACGCTGTGGTGGCGCCGGTGCGGTATAAGCTGGTGGGGCAGCAGGCGCTGCTACCGCGGGATTCGGCCTGGCCCAGTTTGGATCTGTTTTGGCAAGTGTCGATTGCTTGTTGGCCGCTGCGCCTGGAGTGGCAGCATTTTGGTTCATCCACGGCGGCACTACATAAGGGCGATTTGCCGCAGGGGCAGATGAACCAGGATTTTTCATGATGCTATTCTTTCCAGAATTATCCACGGGATTCGCAGAGGGCGTCGGTTGCGTTTCACTGTGCTGCTGCGGCAAATAAGTATAGCGTCCAGAACTGTATGTATTGCCTGAAGGGGCGCTTGGGTTGACCCGAGAAGTTGCGCCGGGCGAATAGCCCTGGCCCGCCGTGGCGTTATTGTTTTGGCGGACCGGCGGCGCTGATGCTGGATTCGCGGTAAAGGCGTTCTGCGGGCGAGAAGAAAAATTTACTGGATTGCCAGTGGCAGGAGGCTTAGCCGATAAACCGCTAGAATTCTGGTTCACGCTCCCTGTGACAGTAGCTGGTCGATTATGCACCACTTGCGAAGTAAGACGCCCGCCGGGCGGCGCCGCCAATGCCGGCTTCGGAACCACAATGGCTGCGCCATTTTTTTCAAAATGCTCACTATGCGTTGCAGCCATGGGCAGTGTAGTCGTTTCGTGAATGGCAATTTTCGGCACCGGCGCTCCAGTTACTCGCGCCAGGTGCTCCGCACCGAAACCAGTATTCACGACAGGATGAGTGTGCGTGCTGGCATAATTATTCGCTGTGACCGAATTATGAAAGACCGTGTTGGCCAGATGCGGCGGGGCGGCAAATCGATGCAGGTCCCGGCTCAAGAATCGATGCGCCGGAACAAACGTGTAAAAGCTTGGGTGCAGGTTCCAATCTGAATGATGATGCGAGCCAAAACCGATCCCGACCGAAAAGATCGCCAGAGGAGGCAACGGAGCCCAGCCGCAGTAATCACTGGTGTAACGCCAGCTTACCCAACTTGGCCCCCAGCAATTATCCGGCACCCAAACCCAGCCGACCCGCGGATAAGTGCACCAGCGCCCATAATGAAAAGGAGCCCAACCCCATGAATAATCCGAATACCAATACCAACCGGCATCGGTCCACAGCCAGCGGCCACGATCGCAATAGGGACGCCATCCAGGATTTACAACCGCGACGGACGGTTGCCAGCAGAGTCCGTAGCCATTTACATCGATCCAATTTCCATACGGCGAAAGCGAACCGTAAAAATAAGTCGTGTCCACAGGTTGCTCATACGCAGCAGGAGGCGTGAGTGGCGGAGTCGCGACTGCCGCACCTTGGTTAGGTGGAAGTTCCGCTACGGCCGGAGGCAACCCATTTGGCTGACCCGGTGCAACTGGAGCAGGTGCGGTAATGGGCGGGGCGGGCGGAGGCACCTGAGCTGGCGCGACCTGGTCCACACCCTGGTGTTGCACCAGTGCCGAGATGACAGAAGAGGGCACGCCAAGATCGTTCAGATAAAGAATTTCGTCTGAAGTAATTTTCCCTGGCTTTGGAGCGTTCGTGACATAGGCAAGCATAATGTCTTCGCCGAGACCGGCCTGTGTCAGTTTCAAAATGTCCTGCACGGCGGGAGAAAGTTTTAGATTTTCCGGCGGAGTGACAGTCTGCACCACTTTTGGCGGCGGCAAATTGGTCGAGGGCGCGGCGGCTGGTGCATTCGCCGCTTCAGAAGCAACTGCGGCCACAACTGGTTCCCCGCCAGGCGGGGCAGGCGCGGGTTCCGGAGCGGCGACTACTGGAATTTCACCTTCGGCGTGCCCTTCCTCGCAACCTGTCAACAACGAGAGGCCCAGACTGGCGGCAACGACTGCCAGGAGACATTTAGTTTTCATAACTTCTTTCATTTGGCTGCACTCGATTCCTGGTTACTGAATCCAAGTTGCGGCCTATATAAGTCTGACTAGGGGCCAACTAAAGTATTCACCACCGGGAATCCGCTTTATTTTACTCTGAAAACCATGAACTTCAAGGAGTTGCAGCCGTTCACAATTCATGCCACAAATTCCCGTTTAAAACGAATTTAGTCGGGCTAATCCGCTACCACCACACCAGAGGCGCAGAAACCGTGCTAAACTCGTTTTTCACCCTCGCCATGGTACCCCCGCACGGAATTGAACCGTGATCAACGGTTTAGGAAACCGCTGCTCTATCCATTTGAGCTACGGGGGCAAAAGATTTTTGCACGTGGCGGCAATGCCTTGCTACTTTGCGGAAGCAATTTGGCAGAATCCGGGGAAAAGGACAATTCCGAAGAAGCCTTTCCGCGCGGGCTGGAAGATTTGGGCTGTGTAATTGAAGCAAAAGACTTTAGAAAGAGGAGCACCCCATTACGTTTGCTTCCACTTTCGCAACTTTTTTTCAAGCAACGACAGGTTTGATAAGGAACTGAGTTGGGGAAGATCACCGACTAACTTTTCCAATGGCGGAATTTCTCCCCACGCCGTCACTGTAAACACTTCAAAAGCATGCGGAGATATAATTCCAAGTTCCCGGTTCTTACGATCGAAACGCTGGCGCAAGATCTTACTCCATTCCTCTAATGATGCAGGTGGGGCCATGTTATGTCGGCCAACCCACGGGAGCCATTCCACGATTTGCGAGCGGTGACAATAGCTCATTTCCGCAATTTTCTTAAAAGCCTCTTCGACATCAATGGCCAAATCGTAAGAGTTCGCTCCAAACATATAGCCATCGTAAACATTCAGGATCACCGGCACCTTGCAAGATTTGGATTGTGTTTCATCGCCTGGGTACTCAGGCGTAAACGCGTGTGGCACATTGATCATGTAAGCCACCCGGCGAATAGCGTCCGCAATGGTGAGGTGATCGTTGTGTACGCCGGCCAGTGTGTCGAGTGGAAGCGGAGGACAGAAAAGATAATCCGGTTCAAAATCCCGTATCGCTTTCCAGAGTGCTGCCAAAAAATCGGTGGAGATTTGCAGGCAGGCCTCACGCGGGATGCTGCCATCCGGCAGGCGCAGAATTTGCAATTCATAGCCGCCGATCCGAGCAGACTCCTCCTGCTCGGCAATGCGCATGCGCCCAGTTTCCACCCGCGTCCGGAATTGATGGCCGGCTTTTCCATCCGTGCAGACGAGCACGCGAGCGGATAAACCTGTACCTAGCTTGCGCCGCCATAGTTCGAATGTGCCCGAAGCCACGAATTCGTAATCATCAAAATGGGCGTGAACACAAAGGATCTTCATGATTAGCGCAATACGTTTAGCTTGTTCCATCTGCCAGACAAGGCAAAGCTTTGCCGAGCATGAAGATAAAACGCGCCCTCGGTATTATGTCCGGCTCGTGCCTGGACGGTGTGGATGATGCGCACGCCGCATTTGTCAGGTTGGATTATCTGCGCCCCAGGGGAAGGCCGACCAACATTCCAGGCACCACAGGTGCCGGTCGGGCTGTGCTGCTCGGACAAATTACCGAGCAATGAAATCGCGTTCACTCAAGCAGGTCCGCCTGGCTACGCTCGCTTTCCCGCCGCTCGGCGCGTTCTGGCTATGGACGAGTCGCGAAATTCGTTTGCGGCGTAAAATTCTCGGCAGCTTCGGGATAACGTTTTATTCCGTGCTTTATGCTGGCTTGCTCATCTTTCTTTTCCTGCGCTCTGGCCTGCTGGAATACGAATTTCGCGGTGGCTACATTCCTCGACTCACCTTGCACAAAACAGTGCCGGATTACACAGCCCTCGAGGCCAACCGCCAGCAACAGAAAAAAACAATTCCGTCCAGTCCCGCAACCGGTGTGCAAGCTTCCGCATATTGGAATGGATTCCGTGGTCCGCGTCGCGATGGCGTTTACGACGAAATGCCCATTAAAACTGCGTGGCCAGACTCGGGCCTCGAACCGGTCTGGAAACAGCCGGTTGGTGGAGGTTATGCCTCGTTTGCAATTGCAGATGGTCGCGCATTTACAATCGAGCAACGCCGCGCTCAGGAAGTGGCCACGGCTTACGATTTGCAGAGCGGTCTTGAGCTTTGGACAAATTCCTGGGATGCGAGCTTTCGCGAGCAGCTCGGTGGTGATGGTCCAAGAGCCACTCCAGCATTCGATGAAAATCGAGTTTATGTGCTCGGTGCGCTCGGTGAGCTGCGCTGCCTCAACGCCACCAACGGCCAAATGCTCTGGCGCAAAAATATTCTGACCGAGAATGGCGCTCCAGAGTTGACTTACGGTATGGCTGCTTCGCCGCTCGTGCTCGGTGAGAAGTTGATCGTCACGCCCGGGGGCCCGGCGGGCCACTCGGTGGTTGCATACAACAAGTTGGATGGCACAAAAATCTGGAGCAGCCTCAGTGATGAGGCGAGCTACAGCTCGCCCATGGTCGTGAATCTCGCAGGCCGGGAGCAACTGCTCATCGTGACGGCGGAACGGGCAGTGGGACTGGACGTCGCGACGGGCACCTTGCTCTGGGAGTTTCCATGGATTGTGCAAGCGGGAAATCGCAACATCGCCCAGCCAGTCGTGCTCGCGACGAATAGTATTTTTCTGTCCGCAGGTTATGGAACGGGCTGTGCGGGCATCGAGGTTGACTACTCCAGCAGCAACTTTCAGGCGCGCGAACTTTGGCGCAATAAGCAGTTGAAGAACAAATTTTCCAGCTCAGTCCTTTGGCAAGGGTATGTTTACGGGTTGGATGAAGATATGCTGACTTGCCTCGACGCGCGGACTGGACACCGCCAATGGAAAGAAGGACGTTATGGCTATGGGCAGCTTCTCCTTGCCAGCAGCGACTTGATTATTTTAACAGGCGATGGCGAATTGGCACTGGTCAAAGCGGAGTCCGCCCGCTGGCAAGAGATAGCTCGCTTCGCCGCGTTACGCGGCAAAACGTGGAATCACCCGGCGCTTGGGGGAGGCTTTTTGCTGGTTCGGAACTCTTATGAAATGGCCTGCTATAAGCTTTCTTATCGCTGAAAAAGGGAAATCCCCTATCGTCAAATGAGGCTGGGTTACAAAAACTGAATGGGCATGGCAGCTTTTGCCGAAAGCTGGAAACAACTCGGGACGGGCGTGCGGGACTTTGTGCGACGCCACTGGCAGCGCGCGCTTTTAATTCGCGACCGCATCCGGCTAACGGAGGAAACACTTCATTTGTTGCTGGCGGCTGGCGTTGGTTTGATTGGCGGGCTGGTCAATCTTGTCTTCCATCACAGCAATGTCTTGCTGCAATGGCTCGTCACCGGTCAATCAGGTGATGTACTAAAGATCGCTACAAGGCTGAATGTATGGGAGCGGCTGCTTATCCCAACGGTCGGCGGTTTGCTGGCCGGCTTGACTCTTTATCTTGGCCTTCGACTCCTCGGCACACCCGGACTCACCAATCTGCTCGAAGCCGTCGTTGCTGGAGACGGACGATTGCCATTGCGAACCGCTCTCGTAAATGCCGCCTCGTCAATATTGAGCATTAGCACGGGCGCATCGATTGGCCGTGAAGGTCTCATCACACAGCTTTCCGCCACGTTGGCTTCCAAATGCGGGCAGTGGGCGAATTGGCCTCCATATCGTTTGCGGTTGCTCGTGGCTTGCGGCTCGGCAGCGGGCATTGCGGCGGCTTACAACGCACCGATCGCCGGCGCTATTTTTGCCGCGCAAATTGTGTTGGGCAATTTCTCCATGAACCTCTTCGCTCCGCTGCTGGTCTCGTCCGTGGTCGCAGCGATGATGTCCCGCGCTTTTTTTGGCTTGGTTCAATGGTATGAAGTGCCCCGCTTTGATTTCACGAGCCTGACACAGTTGCCCTGGTTTATTTTGCTCGGCATATTCTCTGGGTTTTTAGGCGCGGGTTTTTTGCGCGCCCTCCGCGAGAGCGAGAGAATGTTCACTGAGCTGAAACTGCCCCTTTATGTGCGCATCGCGATTGCTGGATTAATCGTCGGCGGTATTGCCGTCTTTTTTCCCGAGGTTTGGGGAAATGGATATGCTGCCACAAACAAAATTTTGCATCAGATCACTCCCGGTCAGGAAGTTGCCCCTAGTGTTTTAATTATCAGCGGAATCCTGCTCGCCAAATTCGTCGCTACTACCAGCACCGTTGGGGCTGGCACAGTCGGCGGCGTTTTCACGCCCACACTCTTCCTCGGGGCTTGTCTCGGCAGCTTGTTCGGCACCATTCTGCATTCACCGGAAATTAAATCAACGCTTCCCACCGGTGCATTTGCCCTCGTCGGCATGGGTAGCATGCTCGCGGCCACGACCCATTCACCGTTGCTCGCGATTGTGGTGATTTTCGAATTGTCACTGAATTACTCGGTCATGCCGCCGCTCATGCTTGCCTGTGCCATCTCCACCCTCATCGCCCGCCGCTTTTATAAAGAATCTGTTTATACTGAGCCGCTCCGCCGCAAAGGGGTCGAACTCGAGCGCGAAAATTCCAAACAGGGCACTGCCACGCAATTAACGGTAGGCGACATCATGCGCGCGCCGGTGCCTCCGCTCCGCGAAAACACAACTTTCCGTGAAATCGCAGATCGCTTTCTCACCTGCTCCAATAATTTTCTGCCCGTCGTGGATGAAAAAAAACGTCTCCTTGGCATGGTTGCCTTGCACGATTTGAAGGAGTGGCTGAATGCAGGTCACGAACTCCAGGGGATCATCGCCTATGATTTGATGCGTCCCCCGCCGAATTGCCTCATGCCCAGCCAGCGATTGGCTGATGTTTTGCCCGTGCTGCTCGGAAGCGAAGTTCGCAATGTGCCAGTTGTGAACAGCCTCAATCATTATCAGCTTGTCGGCACAGTTGCTCGCGCCGAGGCGCTCGGCATGCTCTCCGAAGCCATTTCAGCGAGATCAAACCCAGCCGCATAATTGGCTGCTTGCCTGAAATGACGCGTGCTTTACATCACCTATCTGCTCATTATCCCTGAACCTAAAGCTCATCTTGACGGCGGAATATGCGGAATGCTGGAATCCACCTTCTCGCTATTAAATGATGCCTCTAGTTTGTATATTGCGCGGCAATCGTTATGAAGATTGGCGTTTTTTCTGTTATCCTCGGCGATGTCCCTTTTGAACGCGCGGTTGATGAATTGGCGGCTCTCGGTGTCCAAGCTGTTGAATTGGGCGCAGGCGCTTACGCCGGCCAAAAGCATTGCCCGGTGCGCGAACTCCTGGCCAATGCGCAGCGGCGCAAAAGATTTCTCAAGGCTGTCGAATCTCGCGGGTTATTTATTTCCGCGCTGAATTGTGCTGGCAATCCGATTCATCCGAATAAGAAAGCGGCCCTGGCAGACCATGCGGATTTTCAAAATGCCATTCGCCTCGCCAGTGAATTGGAAGTGCCTACGGTCATCAATTTCAGTGGCTGTCCCGGTGGCGCACCTGGGGACCGCACACCCAATTGGGTCACATGCCCGTGGCCGCCCGATTACCTCAAGATTTTGCAATACCAGTGGGACAAAGTAGTCATTCCATATTGGTCCAAAGCCACAGCATTTGCGCGCCGTCATGGCATCCGCCAATTGGCCTTGGAGATGCACCCTGGCTTCGTCGTTTATAACCCTGAGACGCTCCTCAAATTGCGCAAGGCGGCTGGCCCGGAAATTGGCGCAAATTTCGATCCCTCACATTTATTTTGGCAAGGGATTGATCCTTGCGCGGCCTTGCGCGCTCTCCAGGGAGCTGTTTGGCATGTGCATGCCAAAGATACCGCTGTCCACGAGTGGAACTCGATCACTCATGGCGTGCTGGACACTAAACATTACAAAGACGAACTAAATCGTGCCTGGATTTTCCGCACTGTCGGTTATGGTCATCCACGCCATTTCTGGTGCGACTTCGTCTCCACCTTGCGTATGATCGGTTATGATGGTGTCCTCTCTGTGGAGCATGAGGACAGTTTGATGAGCAAGCAGGAGGGATTGCAGAAGGGCGTTCGTTTTCTTCAAGGCATTGTGCTGAACGAGCCAAAAGGTAAAGTGACCTGGGCCTGAGTAAATCCATGTTTTACGACACGCACGCTCATTTGGATTATCCCGATTTCAGCGGTGAAATTGAGGCCATCGTCGAACGCGCGCAATCAGCCGGCATCACGCGCATCATTAGCATCGGCACAGACCTCGAAAGCAGCCGCAAAGCCATTGCTTTAGCCGATCGCTTTCAGAATGTATTCGCCGTAGTTGGCTGGCATCCAAATGATGCCGCGAAAGCGCCCGATGACCTTCGCTCACGCCTCAAAGAATTGGTGCAGCATCCGAAGGTCGTCGCCATTGGTGAAACCGGTTTGGATTATTTTCGATTGCCCCCTTCGCAAAGCGAAACCGCGGCAAGCAAGAAACAGCAAGAACGGATTTTCCTCGAGCAACTGGAAATCGCCGCCGAATTCGGCCTGAACTGTGTGATCCATCAAAGGGATTTGTCCGGCAGCAATCAATGTTTTGTCGATCTTCTCCGTCTGCTCGAGCCTTATCGGGCCCGCGTGCGTACGCAGTTTCACTGTTTCGCCGGAACTCCGACTGACATGCAACAAGTCCTGGGCATGAATGGCCTGGTGAGCTTTACCGGCATATTGACGTTTAAGAATGGGCAGAACATTCGCGACACCCTTGCCGCTGTCCCCTTGGGCAAGTTTATGCTCGAGACGGATTGCCCCTTTCTCGCGCCTGTGCCCTACCGAGGCAAACGCTGCGAACCAGCTTACGTAAAGGAGATCGCCGAAGTCGCCGCTCAGGTGAAACAATGTACTTTGCAGGAACTGAGTGCTGCCACCTGTGCCGCGGCCCACGAATTCTTCCCCAAATTGCAATAGTTCACTCGCGTCGGGCAGCTTCGATTTTCGTAACAATCTCCTCAGCGCTTAGATTCGAGATCAGCACTTGTTTATGTCGCGAAGTTTGCCCGCGAATTAGCTGCAGATCCCCTCGCCCGCAACCCAATACCTCAGCGAGATAGCGTAACAACGCATCATTAGCCGCCGAATCCACCGGCGGCGCAGTGATTTTTATCTTCAATTCATTCCCCAGCGATGCGCCGATTTCGTTTCTCGATGCTCGCGGTTGTGCCTTTATGCTGATGCAAATGCCGTCGCCTTGTTTTCTCAAGTAAGGGGCCATTCAATGGGTCCATAATATGTCGGAGCGTCGAGGTGCGGCAATACTCGCAAAATTTAGTTTGGCATTAACGCTCGCGCTGGCTACACGTTGCGCATGCCTGCGGCCAGCAGCACGATTGCCCCCGAACCCGTTCGGTTGCGCTATATTCTTTCCTTGATTTTGCTCTCCTCTCTGGCGTTTCATCTCGCGCACGCCGTCCCGCGACTTAGCTTTCTGGTTTTGGCATATCTTTATGGCGCCGTTCGCATTGCGCAATTACCCACGAGCCGTCAGGCATTCTATTCTGGATTTTTCCTCGGCTTTCTGGCTTTTGGACCGCAGCTGTTTTTCTTCTTTCACCTTTTTGGGTTTGGCTCGGTGCCACTCTGGGCCGTGCTTGCTCTTTGGGAAGGCTTATTCTGCTTGCTCGCGTGGCAGGTGCGCTTCCATTTAGGATTGCGCAACTCACTTATTCTGTTGCCCTTTATCTGGACGGGTCTCGAATATTTTCGTTCCGAGCTCTATTATCTGAAGTTCTCCTGGCTTATCCCGGGATATCTTTTCTCCAGCAGCTTGCCGGCAATCCCGATGGCCTACATTGGCGTTTACGGAGCTGGATTTGTTCTCGTGGCTGTTGCTGCCCTTCTCACGGCTCTACCGTCCAAGTCTCGTCTTTTCCTTGGTCTTGCATGCGGCGGCCTTTTGCTCCTGCCAGCCACCTACGCTGCACAATCAGTTCCTGCCCCAGGAAAGGGCAAACTGATCGTGGCCGGCTTGCAAATGGAATTTCCGGGTGATACCGAGTTAAAGTTGCTGCTCGATAAATTAGCCGTCGCGCATGCCGATGCCCAATTAATCGTGCTCAGCGAATACACATTCGATGGCCCAGTCCCCAATTGGCTGCTGCGCTGGTGCTTAGAACAAAGACGGTTCCTCATCGTTGGCGGCAAAGAGCCGACCGGTAGTGGCGCGTTTCGCAACACCGTCTTCGTGGTGAATCCTGCTGGTGAAATTGTCTTCGAACAGGGCAAAAGTGTTCCCATCCAATTTTTCAACGACGGCCTTCCGGCAAAAACTCAGCGCGTCTGGGAATCGCCCTGGGGCAAAATTGGCCTCTGCATCTGCTATGACCTGAGCTATACCCGCGTGACCGATGCTTTGGTTCGCATGGGCGCTCAGGCGCTGATAGTGCCAACCATGGACATCCAGGAATGGGGGCCTTATCAGCACAACCTGCACGCGCGTGTACCGCCAATTCGGGCTGCCGAATATGGCGTGCCCATCTTTCGGCTCGCCAGTTCTGGCATCTCGCAAGCGATTGACTCCGATGGCCGAGTCCTGGCCAGCACGCGATTTGCCGAGGACGGTGCCGTCCTGCTTCAAGCGCTGGAGATGAAACAACCCGGCAAACTTCCCTTCGACCGCAAGTTGGCGCCCTTCTGTGTGGGATTAAGCGCGCTTTTAATTGTTCTAATTGCCTTCTTAACTTTGAAGAACCGTCGTTCGCGTCTAAGAACGATGTCGGATTCGACGCCTGTTCAAAGCGATTCACTAAAACAAAATCAGCCTTTGCGCTCCGCAAATTCCTGGCTCGATGCCTGGTTGCATCCCTGGCTCCAGTCCCTGTCATGAAAGCATTTTTTCGCGCCCTGCTAAAACTTCTTTTCGGCTTTCGCGCATACAACGAGCGAGTGCTGAACGCGCCGGGTCCGGTGCTTCTTCTTCCCAATCATGGTTCCTGGATCGATTGGCTCTTTTTAGTGGTTTGCCTGGATGAAGATTGGAAATTCGTCGTTTCCAGCGTCTCCGCCCAAACGAGCTGGTTGCATCGCAAGATCATGCTCAACGAGCGCACGTTCCCCATCGACACGGCCTCGCCTTATGCTGTTAAACGCATGGCAGAATTTCTTGAAGGCAATGGCCGCCTGGTTTTGTTCGCCGAAGGCCGTCTCTCGCGCACTGGGACCTTGATGAAACTATTTGATGGCACCGGATTCTTGCTGCACAAAACTTCCGCCAAAGTCATCACCTGCTATCTCCGCGGCGCTTTCCGTCTTCCTTTTTCTCCCAACCCGAACGAAAAGAAACTTTTCGCCCGTGTGTCAGCCCATTTCAGCGAAGTCATGACTCCACCGCATCTGGAGCACATGAGCACCTCGCAAGCTCGCTCCACCCTCACGACCTGGCTCCACGATCAGATGCTGCGACAGCAATTCGATGTCGAGATGCAGTATGGGCCAGCCACATTGCCCGAGGCCATCGCTGAAACAGCTCGCATCTTCCCCGGTCGAGTGGTCCTGGAGGACATGACTTATCAGAAGCTAACTTTCTCGCACCTCTTGACCGCTGCCACTTTGCTCGGAGCAATTTGGGAACAAGTCCTTCCCTCAGGAGTCAAACGGGTTGGCGTGCTCCTTCCCAATGTAAACGGAAATCCCATAAGCATCCTGAGTCTCTGGCTCGCCGGCAAACTGCCCGCCATTTTGAATTATACTTCCGGCACAGCCACAATGCTGGCTTGCATTCAACTCGCCGGGCTTAAACATATCGTTTCGTCCAAAACTTTCGTCGAACGCTTTAAGTTGGATGTGCAAGCCTTCGCCAATGCTGGCGTTGAGGTTATTTACCTCGAGGATGTGCGCCAGAACATCAATGGCCGCGCTAAAATTACCGCTGCTTTGCTGGTCCGCTTTTTCCCCGCCCTGGCTCTTCGGCGCAATCGGCATAATCCCACCGACACCGCCGTAATTCTCTTCACGAGCGGTTCGGAAGGCATGCCGAAGGGCGTCGAACTTACGCACGCCAATCTGCTCGCCAACATTCGGCAGATGTCCGTTTCTATTGATTTGTTGGACACCGATCGTTTTTTCAATGCCATGCCGCTCTTCCATAGCTTTGGTCTTGGCATCGGTCTGCTCCTGCCCCTTATCCGCGGCATTTATGTTTTCATTTATCCTTCGCCATTGCATTACCGTGTGGTGCCAACCGCTTTTTATAACTTCGATTGCACGGTCCTGTTCGGCACAAATACTTTCCTGAATGGCTACGCACGCAAAGCCAATCCTTATGACTTCCGCGCCTTGCGTTATCTTTTTGCGGGAGCGGAAAAAGTCCAGGAATCCACTTCGCTCACTTGGATGCGCCGCTTCGGGGTGCGAATATTGGAGGGCTATGGCGCAACTG
>DASWRJ010000062.1:0-6108 GCA_036403255.1 Verrucomicrobiia bacterium | reverse complement strand
CTGACAAGCGCTACCAGGAGTATCCCAGTGATCAAGAGTTCCCAAAAACGAATTTCCGCGAAATTCATGAGCTTCGATATGGTGCGGTTACTACGCTATTGTTTGGAATCACTCGAATTTTAGCATAGTATTCCGTATTACCCTTGCCAAGCAAAATCCATTCCGAAAGCCTGCGATTCAGGGGAAGGGGTGCTTCAAAGACGGGCGCTCTGACGTGGCAATTTTGTATCCCTGCCTAAACCTTTCTCCCATTTCTTTGGGAGACAAATATTCCTGCATACGCTTGCAACACTTGCCATCAACCATTCCCCGGCTAAATAACGGATGCGCGGCTGCCGCTCGCAAAGCTTTAACGAAGCCTGGCATATCCCCGGATTGAAAAAGGATCCCATTTTGTTCTGGCACCACGTAATCCAGAATGCCTCCAATCGCACTAGCTACGACCGGAACACCAGCGACCACTGCTTCTTTGACCGCATTGGGACTCGTATCGGCACGCGTGGGAAAGACCAACATTGTTGCCTTCGAGAGCTGTTGCGCTATTTGGCTAGGCTGAAGATTGCCAAGCATATTCACACGGGTCCAAATTGGTTTGGAACGCATTTCCGCGAGTAATGGAGAGATTGTTTCGTCGGGGCTGCCAACCACCACTAATTCGAAAACCAAATGATTCATCAGTTTTTCCAACGCGTGAAACAATAGGTCCGCGCCTTTTCGGTAGCCGAGTGTGCCCACAAACAAAAACCGAATTGGTGCAGTTTGGGGCTCGCGTTTAATTTCGTGGAAAATCCAATTCGGTGCGTGCTCCGCTTGCAGAAGTCGAATTCCAGGAAACCGATTCTCTAAATAATGAATTGCAGCTTTGGATTCTGTTGTTACCAGCGGAGCTTGCGGCAAGCTATGCTTCTCAAGCCAAGCCGCGAATTTTTCATAACGATTGAGTGGAACGAGTTCTTTATACCAACTCATTAGCCCTTGAATGGTTACTAGATATGGATAACCCAGCCGCTTTGCGACTACGGCAGCTCCTTTCTCGGTTCCCCAGGCATGCAGCAGATCAGGTTTGATTTCCGACAACTTGCGCTTGATTAAAAACGTGTCCCACCAAAACAGGCTCGCGGTCCGTACACCACCCGGATATTTTAGGACGTGAAACTTGACTCCATTCCTTTCGAAATCAAAGGAATGAGGAATATTTTTTCTTAATACAAGAATATGAAGCTCGAGGTCGCTGCGTTTTTCGAATTCTTCCAGCAGCACACGCTGCCACGTCATGGGATGCATCCTGGGCAAATTCGCAATGCTTAAAGGCAAGTCCGGCAGCCATTCCAAGGGAAAATCAGGAATCCAAGCGACTTTCAATCGTGGCACAGGAGTGCTCATGAGGACAAATTAGCATCGAGCATAATGAGTCAGAAGGTTGACTGAAGCTTAGTAATCTGTCAGTCCAGAAGTGCGCGCGAGGGGGACTTTAAGCGGGAATGCAAGGAACCGCCTTGCAGTTCACTTGAATTAGAATGCCCGATAGCTTTACGCCAGCTCTTTCAACTTCCCACTGCTATCTCCAATTCTCTCGACGGAAGCGCCCACGCGTTCGAGCATCGACAGGTAGAGGTTGGCCATTGGGGTGTTGCGGGAGAAACGAATGTGGCGTCCGGGCTGTATAGTGTTGCCGGCTTTGCCCGCCAAAAGCACGGGCAAATCGTTGTGGTTATGCGCATTTCCGTCGCTGATGCCGCTCCCATAGACAATCATGCAATTATCCAGAAGCGATCCTTCCCCTTCTTTAATGGTTTTGAGCTTCTGCAGAAAGTAGGCAAATTGCGTGGCGTGGAAGTGGTTAATCTTTGCTATTTTCCCCTTCTTTGCCTCATCACCGCCATGATGCGAGAGATCATGGTGCCCTTCCGTAACACCGATAAAGGGATAAGGCCGATTGCTCCCATCGTGGGCCATTATAAAAGTGGAAATCCTTGTCGAATCTGTTTGGAAAGCGAGCGTCAGCAGGTCGTACATGAGCCGAATATGCTGCTCGTAGTCAGATGGAATGCCAGTGGGCCGCTTTTGGTTCGGCATCATTTGCGCAAATTCTTCGGAGCGTTCGATGCGAGACTCAACTTCCCGGACAGCGGTGAGATACTCATCCACCTTCTGTTGGTCGTTGTAGCCGAGATTTGCCCGGAGCCGTCGCGCATCTTCAGTGACGAAATCGAGAATGCTCTTGTTGTAGCGTTCCCGTTGGGCACGATTCTGAGCGCCTCCAGAGCCGGCCAAGCCGCCGAAGAGCCGATCGAAAAGCTGGCGCGGATTTACTTCAGGCGGCAAAGGAGTCGATGGAGTTTTCCACGCAATGTTGAACGAATAAGCACAACTATAGCCTGAGTCGCAGTTGCCAGTCTGTTTACCGCGGTCGCAGCCAAGCTCCAGAGACGCAAAGCGAGTGGCGCGGCCCACTTTTTGGGCGGCAATTTGATCGACGGAAACTCCCACATGAATGTCTGCACCCTGCGTTTTTTTCGCCCGACACGCCGTTAGGAACGTTGCAGAAGCGCGCGCGTGATCGCCAGCTCCATCCGGCCCAGCCCAGCCATTGCTATGTGCAAGCCCACTGAGCACCGTCAGCTCATTCTTTACCGGTTCAAGCGGCGAGAGGATGTATGGTAACTCAAATTCACTTCCAGCGGCTTTTGGGGTCCAATCGGCCATATTGGCGCCATTGGGAACATACACAAAAGCCATGCGCTTTGGCGTTTCCTTAGAGATACCAGCTGCGGCTGCGGTCAACGAAACCCCCGGCAGCATCGATTCCAGAAGTGGTAAAGCCACCGCCGTTCCAAGGCCTTTCAAAAACGTTCTGCGCGGTAATTGCCACTTTTTTTCCATAAAAATTGAGATTCGCCAATGGATGGACGATTTACAGGGCCTTTCACTTCAAATAGACGCAATTGAGCTGCTTGAGGTTTCCATCAAAACCGCCCAACGATAGCCTTGGAAGGCATAATTTGCCCCCTTGCGAGTTTGCTTTCAAAACCCTTCCAGCTTGTGCCGGTTTTTCCAGAGATCGGCCGGCTTGAATATTCCCATCGGAGTAATAATCCCGGTAATCAGGTCTGGCGGTGTCACATCGAATCCAGGATTTCGCGCCCTGCTGGTCGCATTCGCGATTCTCACATACTGCCGTTTGCCGCGTTGATCTATGCCCCAGGCGCCGAGCACTTCACTATCTGCGCGTTCTTCGATGGGAATCTCCCGTCCTGACTTGAGCCGCCAATCGATTGTAGAGATCGGTATCGCGACGTAAAATGGAACACCGTGGCGCTTGGCCAGAACGGCTTTTGTATATGTGCCTATTTTATTTGCCACCTCGCCGGTCCGGCCCAGGACACGGTCACTGCCGACAATCACTAAATCTATTTCGCCGCGCCAAAATAAGAATCCAGCAGCATTATCCGCGATGACTTGATGCGAGACCTTTTGCTGGGCCAATTCCCACGCCGTGAGTGTTGCACCCTGACAACGGGGACGGGTTTCATCGCAGAAGACATGAAACTTCCGGCCCTGCGCCTGCGCTTCATACATAGGAGCAGTGGCGCTGCCGACATCGACAAAGGCCAGCCATCCGGCATTGCAATGCGTGAGGACTTTTGCGCCGTTTTTAATGAGCTTTGCGCCATGCTCCCCGATTTGTCGGCAATGCCGCACGTCGGCACGGGCAAAATCTTCAGCCGCTGCCACGGCCAGCGCTTGCTGCTCCTCAACACTTTCGCCTTTGGCCAGGTTGCTGAGCACCTGAACCATCGCATTCACTGGATCGACCGCTGTCGGCCGCGCATTGCGCAAGGTGTGATAGACTTTTTGCAGGTGGGCTTGGAATTTCTTGAGGCTGTTCCCTTTGAAGGCGAGCGCTCCCTGGGCCAGGCCATAAGCAGCAGTTGCGCCTATTGCGCCAGCGCCGCGCACTACCATGTCTGTGATGGCTTGAGCTGTTTCCCGAAAATCCTTCGTCTCAATAATTTTGAAAGTATGAGGCAAAAGGCGCTGCTCGATGAGCTGCACCCGATTACGGCCCGCGTCAAATGTGACTGTGCGGTAATGCTTTGAGCGGCCATTAACGGAAACTTTCATGGCAGAAACGATACGGCAACTGAACGCTTTTGAACACGAGAAATTAGGTCCAAAAACTGTGGGCAGCGCGAATCAAGCACTAATCAGAACGAGACAATAGCC
Organism: Verrucomicrobiia bacterium; assembly: GCA_036403255.1. Lineage (GTDB taxonomy): Bacteria > Verrucomicrobiota > Verrucomicrobiia > Limisphaerales > JAQGOV01 > JAQGOV01. The sequence goes on along the minus strand of DASWRJ010000062.1, from coordinate 1,881 downwards.
TTTATTTGGTTTTGAAAGGCTGCGACGAGCTTTGAGAGATTAAGTTTTTAATTCCTAGTGTTCAGCCTTCAGGAGGGCGATTAAGTGAAGCATTACCATTAGGAACGGAGGATTAGGATTAAGGGGAAAGGTGGAAGGGAGGATCTTTTCACGATTTGCTGGAGTTTTGGGAGATACGCATATGTTTGGAACAAGCGTGAGAACCGTAAGGAGGCCCTAAACTTCGTATGTCCGGATGAAAAATCACATCAGTAAGTACAGTAATTATGTTAAAAGAGGTCAAAAATAGCGTTTTTGGCCTTCTTTTGAGAGAGGCTATCCGCAGAAGTACGGAATGCGGTCCGTCTGACAAAACGACTTCTCAGAAAATCCCGCAAGAAACGGCAGTCAATGGAAATGAAGACCACGACTGCTTTTCCGAGCGTTAAAAGACTGAAAGGCTTTCCTAGAGAGCGCGTATCTTTACACTGCGGACTTTTTCGCGAATCCGTTTAAAGGTGTCCTCATCGTCGCGCAACTTTTGCAGGTCAGGATCGCGCATCAGCCAGCGAAAATCACTGTAGCCTTCCTCGATTGCTTTGATAAGAGCGTTGGCAGCTCGGTCGATGCGGCCAATCAGCGCGTAGCTGCAAGCCAAATTATAAAGGACAGTGGCATCGCCGGGGCGAAGACGGGACAATTGCTGGTCAACTTTGAGACCATCTTTGAAATCGCCGCGCCTTGTGTAATCATCCCCAAGGACTTGCAAAGCTTCGACAAATTTCGGGTCTCGTCGGACGACTCCTTTCAAAAACGAGATTTCAATCTCTAAATCGCGCATTTCCTGTCGCGTCAGTTTGCGTTTGGCGCTCAGTTTTTTGGGCATAGGTGCTCGTGAACTCTTTCCATCATATAAGGCCCGTCAAGCGAAGCGAATGGTTTCTTTCATTTCAGCACTTTTTTAGCTTTTCGCATTTTTCACCTGATTCAGGCGCAATTTCTCGGTTTTGTCCCATTTTTCGATATTTTAATTGGGACAAACCTGCAAAACCTTCATCCTGTGGAAATCATCGGCGGGCCGGATGCGTTGCTTTAGATGATTCAGCCCCGATTTTGCGCCAAATGTATGAATTGCTTCGTCACTGGCGGCTCCGGGTTTATCGGGGCCAACCTGATTCATGAGCTCACTGCCCGTGGGCACCACGTAAAAGCCCTTCTGCGCCCAGGATGCGACTTGCGCGGATTGGCGGAGGCCACCTACGAACCCGTGCCGGGCGACCTCAGCGACCGCACGGGGCTCTCCAAAGCCATGCGCGGGTGCGACTGGTGTTTTCACGCCGCGGCGAGTTACCACCTCTGGCTGCGGGATTATCGGCCCATGTATGAGGCGAACGTTACGGGGACACGGAACGTACTGGAAGCCGCCACTGCGGCTGGCTGCTCCCGGATTGTTTATACAAGCACCGTCGGTTGCATTGGCCTTCCGCGGGAAAAAGACGGCAAAATAGTGCCGACTGATGAGGACACGCCTGTGACCGAGGCTCAGATGTCGAACCACTACAAAATTTCCAAATGGCGTGCCGAGATTCTCGCGCTAGAATTGGCCAGCAAAGGCGCGCCGATTGTAATCGTAAATCCCAGTGCCCCAATTGGCCCGCGCGATGTCAAACCGACACCGACCGGGAAGGTGATTGTCGATTTCCTGAATCGCGCGATGCCCGCTTATCTGGATACCGGGCTCAACTGGGTGCATGTGCGCGATGTGGCGGCCGGCCACATTCTCGCCGCTGAGAAAGGCCGAGTCAGCGAGCGTTATATCCTTGGCAATGCCTCGGGCAATTGGACCATGGCGGAAGCTATTGCGGTGCTGGCTGAAATCACCGGAGTGCCCGCACCAAAAAT
>DASWRJ010000061.1:0-3380 GCA_036403255.1 Verrucomicrobiia bacterium | reverse complement strand
GGCTTAATCCTGAATCGCGCCACAAAAAACAAAGTCGGCGAATCACTCGTGGCCAATTTGCCGAACGTCCTCAAAGACGCTCCTCTTTTTCTAGGAGGGCCAGTGCAACCGCAGGCGCTCAGTTTTCTGCACAGCGATACCTTTCTGCCAGATGCGAACGTGATTGCCAATCTGAGCCTGGGCCATTCACTCGAATCTTTGATTGATCTGGGCGAGACGTTTTCCGCCAGTCAACGCGTGAAAGTATTTGCCGGATACGCCGGTTGGAGTCCGGGCCAGCTTGAAGATGAAATGAAGCGCGATACATGGCTCACGCATCCGGCTTCTCTCGAACTGATTTTTGATGCTCAAAGCGACGAGCTTTGGCCAATGATCCTCCGGGAAAAGGGCTGGAAGTATAAACTCATCTCCGAGCAGCCCGAGGATCTAAACTGGAATTAGTTAGTTTGCGTCCGCAATTCTCTAGCGTCCTGTGCCAGCCCTGGCCCGCCCGCCTCGCTTCGGGGCGCTATAGACCACCGGTTTATTGTCTGGCTTGCCGCCTTCGGCCATTCTTTTCACCTCGCGAATCTGGTCCCGCAGCAGCGCGGCTTTTTCGAATTCAAGGTTCTCCGCAGCCTTAAGCATCTCCTCCTCCAATTCACGCAGTGTCTCAACCACGTCAAAATTCCCGCCGGCATCGTTAATGAGCGAAACCGCTTTATCGCCAGTCGGACGCGTTGAAAGGCTCTCTTCCACGGCACGCGTGACGCTCCGCGGGGTAATCCCGTGCTCTTCATTGTAAGCGATTTGCTTTTTGCGCCGATAATCGGACACGGCTAGAAATTTTTGTATGCTTTGCGTTTTCACGTCCGCATACAAAATGACCTCACCGTTCAAGTGCCGCGCCGCCCGGCCCGCAGTCTGAATTAAGCTGGTCGCGCTCCGCAGATATCCTTCCTTGTCCGCATCCAAAATCGCCACCAACGAGACCTCCGGCAAATCCAGTCCCTCGCGGAGCAAGTTAATTCCCACCAGCACGTCGAATTCGCCTTTGCGCAAGGCTCGCAAAATTTCCACGCGCTCAATCGCATCAATCTCACTGTGCAAATAACGTACATTTATTCCAACATCGCGCAGGTAATCGGTTAATTCCTCCGCTGTGCGTTTGGTCAATGTCAGCACCAGTGTCCGTTCCTTCAGCTCGGCCCGTTTGCGGACTTCATCCAGCAGATCGTCGATTTGACCTTTCAGTGGCTTCATTGTCACCTTCGGGTCAATCAGCCCAGTCGGGCGAACGATTAATTCTGTGACGCGGTCCTTTGACCATTCCAATTCGCGCTCGGTGGGTGTGGCACTCACATATACAGTTTGCGCTTGGAGCGATTGAAACTCATCAAAGTTGAGCGGGCGATTATCCAGCGCGCTGGGCAGCCTAAAGCCATATTCCACCAGCACAGTTTTGCGCGCGCGGTCCCCCGCGTACATCCCGCCAATTTGAGAAATGGTTGCGTGCGATTCGTCCACCACCAGCAAATAATCCTTCGGAAAATAATCGAGCAATGTTCCCGGCCGCGAGCCCGGCGCACGCGCCGAAAGATGCCTCGAATAATTTTCTATCCCGGAGCAGAAGCCCATCTCGATCATCATTTCCAAATCATATTCAGTCCGCATTTTGATCCGCTGCGCCTCCAGGAGTTTGCCGTGCTTCTCGAACCACGCAATCCGGTCCGTCAATTCCTCGCGAATGGCCAGAATCGCCCGCTTCGTTTTTTCAGCAGGCGTCACAAATTGTTTGGCCGGATAAATCGTAATCCCGGGCAGCGTCTCAGTTGCGTTGCCTGTCAACGGATCGAACCGGGTAATGCGCTCAATTTGATCCCCAAAAAACTCAATACGCAACGCATCCTCCCGATACGCCGGACAGAGTTCTACGGTGTCGCCGCGCACCCGAAATGCGCCGCGATTAAATTCGATGTCGTTGCGGTTATATTGCACATCGATCAGCCGATAGAGAAAGATGTCGCGGCTCAATTCCTGCCCCACCTGCAACGGCACTACCATCGCTTCGTAGTCCTCGCGTGTGCCAATGCCATAGATGCACGACACGCTTGCAATCACAATCACATCCTTGCGCGAAAGCAGCGAACTCATTGTCGAGAGGCGCATGCGCTCGATCTCGTCATTCACACTCGAATCTTTTTCGATGAAGGTGTCCGTGCGCGGAATGTAGGCCTCTGGCTGGTAATAATCGAAATAGCTAACGAAATACTCGACTGCGTTCTCCGGAAAAAAACTTTTAAATTCCGCGTAGAGCTGGGCGGCTAAAGTTTTGTTATGCGAAATCACCAGCGTCGGCTTGTTCACGTTGCGCAGCACATTTGCCATTGTGAACGTTTTTCCCGACCCAGTGACTCCCAACAAGGTCTGGTGGCGTGCCCCGGAAAGCAGGCCCTCCGTCAACTTCGCAATAGCTGCGGGTTGATCGCCGGTGGGTTCATACGGGGCTACGAGCTTGAACATTCGCCAGCAACGTACGGGCAGGCTTGGGCAGTGTCAACGCGCTCTCAATTTACCGGGCGGCAGCAGAAATGGTAAATGCAGCAGGCTCGGTCCCTTTGCCTGTAATTTTCTTTATCAGCACTTTCGAGTTGCGTCCGCTGGTGTCGTATTTTTCCCGGCGCAGCGGCGGCAAATCTTCCGGCGAGCCCTCGATGAATCCCGCCTTTGATTGAAAATAAGTGAAGGCCTGCGTGGAAAGGACGATCAATTCCTGCAAACCCAATTCCCGCGCCTTGGCCTCCACGAACTGAATGAGCTTTCGCCCTATCCCCTGATTTTCGTGGGACGGATTGACATAAAGGCACGCCAACTCACCTTTGTTTTGCTCGGAATAAACGTGCAGGGCCACGCAAGCGACCGGGTTTTTGTCGATCTCGAAAATGTAATAATCCTGAAGTTGCTTCTCGATGTTCGCTCGTGTGCGCTTCACCAATTCATCGGAAGCCACTGCATTCTTGGTCAGCATCATGATCGCGCGCACGTCTTTCTTCAGCGCGCGGCGGACCTGTTGATACTCGTTGGCGTAAATGAGTGTGCCAATTCCTTCATTGGAAAAGACCTCGGCCAGCAACCCTTCATCCACGCGTCCGTTAATGATATGGACGCGTGGCACGCCCGCGCGGCAGGCGGCCGAGGCGTGGATGGCTTTGCTCAGCATCTCCGGCAAAATCTCATGCCGCTTGTGCGCCAGCACCTGGTCCAGATCGCTCGCCAGCATTTGCCGGATGAGCTGACCCTGCGCAAAAAGGCCGTCCGCGCTGGTGATGTAAATCAGTTTGATGGCCTTGAGCGCTTCAGCAATGGCCACAGCCATGTGGTCCGAATTCACGCGATACGTC
>DASWRJ010000060.1:0-9425 GCA_036403255.1 Verrucomicrobiia bacterium | reverse complement strand
TTCCATGACCAGTTTTTCGAGGGGCAAATCCTGGTGCGAGTAACCATCGAGCGTTACTTTGCGAATGCGCTGGAGCAATTCGCGAAAAGTAGGATTGCCTGAGAGATCACTGCGCAGCACGATAGTGTTGATAAAGAAACCGATTAAATTCTCAGTTTCCCAGAGCGACCTGCCGGCTATTGGTGAGCCCACCAGAATATCTGTCTGCCGGGAATAGCGCAGCAGGAGCGCTTTGAAGCCAGCCAGCAGGGTCATGAAAAGCGTGACGCCTTCCTTACGACTGAACACCTTGAGTTTTGCGCTGAGATCCGCAGGGAACATGGTGGATTTGATGGCTCCCTTGAATGTTTGCACTGGCGGACGCGGTTTATCTGTGGGCAATTCGAGCATTTCCGGCGCGCCAGCCAGTTGCTTTTTCCAGTACCCAAGCTGCTCTTGCAGAACTTCACCTTGCAACCAATTCCGCTGCCAGACGGAGTAATCCGGATACTGGACTGGCAACTCCGGAAGGAGGGCCGCGGCTTCGGCAGCGGTTTTGCCGTTCCCGAAGGCGTCGTAAAGAGTGGCCATCTCGCGGTATAGAATTCCCAGGCTCCAGGCATCAGATGCAATATGGTGCATCGTAATGAGCAGGATGTAATCATGATCCGCGATCCGCAGCAGGGAAGCCCGGAGCATCAAATCGCGCGCGAGATCGAATGGTGCCTGCGCCTCACCCAAAGCGAGTCTATCGAGCTCAGCTTTTTGTTCGTCACCGCGCAAGTGCCGCAAATCAACCTGAGTGAGCTGAAATTTGGCTGGAGTTCCAATGACCTGCATCGGCTGGCCATCGACCGACTCGAATCTTGTGCGCAGGGCTTCATGACGCCGCACGATTTCTGTGAAGCTGCGCTCCAGCGCCTCGACTGCGAGTGGCCCCTGTAAACGGAGAGCCTCAGCGATATTATAGACCGGCAGGCCGGGAGCGAGTTGGTCTAAGAACCAGAGGCGTTGCTGAGCAAAGGAGAGCGGCGCCACGCCTGCGTTTTCGCGGCGGGGGATCGTAGGCTGCTCAGGCTCGGCTTGGAGCCGTTCCTGAATGCGCCGCTGCAAAATATCCTGGCGGTTGGTTGAGCTGGTCGCGGCTTGACTTGTTTCGCGCGCAATCATTTTTATGTTTTGGGAAGGAGTTCAGCCCGATTATTGCCCAAGCCTGCTGTTCCATTTGCCGCAGGCTCGCCATCTTGCATGAGCTTGTCTTCGATTATTGTGGCGAGCTCCGCCACGGTGGGGGAATCGAACACGCTTCGCAGGGTCAGGTTTACGCGCAACATTTTCCGCACGCGCGCCACAATTTGCGTGACCAGAACGGAGTGACCGCCGAGATCAAAGAAGTTATCGTGCAATCCGACCTCGGGCAGGCCAATGACCTCGCACCAAAGTTGGGTGAGAATTTCCTGAATGGGAGTGAGTGGCGTCGAATCAGTTTTTGTATCGCCCTCTTGTTCCGTGGTTGGCTCGGGCAACAGTTCGTAATCAATATGGCCGTTGGGACGGACTGGGAGCGTTTCCAGAAACACAAAGGCAATTGGGGCCAGGTGTTCGGGTTGCCTCTCCTTCAACCAGACGCGCAATTCATTACTGCCGGTGGAGGAATTAGTCTTGCGGACTATGTAGGCGACCGGTCCGCTGCTTTCGACACCACGCGTAATTTGGATTGCGCAATCTTCCACATCGGGATGGCTCGCGAGCAGCGCTTCCAAATCCTCGGCATATTGCCGATAACCGCGCACGAAATATTGCCGTGCGCTTTTCCCGACAAACGAGACGTTGCCATCCGGTGAGATGCGGCAGAGGTCTCCGGTGCGGAAGAGTTTTCCGCCGGTTTCACTCTTGAAAGGATTGGCAACGAATGCAGAGGATTGCGGTGATTGGTGGTTTACATAACCCTGCCCAACGCATTCACCGGCGATGCAGAGTTCGCCTACTACTCCGGTTGGCACAGCCTGAAGATGTTTATCGACCACATAAATTTGAGTGTTGGCAGTTGGCCGGCCGATGACCGATCGCGCATCAGGAGTGCGCGCGCTGCCCAATGCAAAGCCCGCGATTTCCGGAGCGCTGTAATAATGATTTATTTTTCGGACCGTGCCGCGTTCATGAATGGTGGTGACGAGTTGCGGTGGAAGCACATCACCATGGATATTCACCACCCGCACGGACTCGGGAAGCTTTTCAATTTGCGCCAAAGCTTTGCGGAGGTGGCGAGGATTGGCACTCACCATGGTAATGCCCGCACCGGTGGCTAAGCCGTGATTGAGATTTTCAACGAGCACGACGCTGCCGCCCACGCAGAGCGGGGCGAACGTTTCTAAAATCGCGGCACTCTGGCTAAAGGGACTGGCGGCCAGAACTCCGTTCAATTCTTCAGGAGTAAAGGTGGCTTTCAACCATTCGGCGGTGGCTACGTAGCTGCGATGATTAAACTCCACGCCTACGACGCATTGCAGATCGTCCGCATATATTAAGGAGGCAACCTGAGCCGGGGTGGTCGGGCCAGCAGGGTTGTCGCGCGGATATTTTGCAATGTTCCCCGGGTCCACAGTGAGCACCCGCGCGCGTTTGATCGAGAGCAGGGCGGCGATGGAAGTTGGCGCCAATATCCATTGAATTTCTTCCCGCGCCAGAATTGATTGCAAACGCTCGGAAGTCATGCCTGCCTCCAGCGGAACATAAGCCGCGCCTGCTTTGAGAATTCCCAGCAGTGAGGCAATGGCTTCAGGTTTACGCTCCGCGACCAGCGCGACAACGGCTGAATTCGAAATTCCCGTTTGGATTAGCCAATGTGCTATTTGATTCGCCCGCTCATTCAAGGCCTGATAGCTCCACGAAGTTGCGCCGAAACGAATGGCGACATTGTTCGGGGTCTTTGTGGCTTGCTCTTCAAACAACGCTTGTAAGGACTGATCCTTGGGAAAAGTCAAAATGCTGCGATTCCACTCAACCAGTAGTTTTTGTCGTTCCGCCACGGGGAGCAGGGGCATGTCGCAAATGCGGGCATCGGGGTTTTGAGTGGCGGTTTCGAGGAGTTTTTCGAAATAGGATGTCCAGCGCCGGATAGTCTCGGGTTGGAATAAGTCTGCTCCGTAGTTGCAATCCAACGTGAACATGCCGTCTGCTTCGGTGATATTAAACGTCAGATCAAAGTTCGCGAAGGCGTGGGGATTCGGCTGAATTTCCGTTTCCATTCCGGGTACGTTAATGCCGCTGCGCACCCATATTAAATTGAACGAAGCCGAGACAAGCGGCATGCGGCTCCGATCACGCGGCAAGTTCAGCTTCTGGAGCAGTGTGCCAAATGTGTAATTCTGATGTTCGAAGGCATCCCAAAACTGCACGCGCAGTTGCCGCAGCCAATCGCTGAACTTTTCCTCACCTGTCAAACTTGCGCGCAAGGGCAGGAAATTTACGGTATGTCCAACCAGGCGTTCGCTGCCCTCACCGGAACGATCCGCTGACGGAATGCCAACGATAATCTCGTTTTGGCCAGTGAGCCTGTGCAGAAGCACGTAATACGCGGCCAGGACAGTCGTAAACAAGGTGCATCCGTGCTGAGCGCTGACTCGCTTCAGGTTACGTCCGAGGCTCGCGCGAATCTGCCGCACTTCGGTGGCTCCTTTGAAAGTTTTTTCCGCTGGACGCGGATGATCCAAAGACAAATCGAGGACAGCGGGCGGAGTCTCAAATTGCTTGAGCCAGAATTGCTCGGCACGTTTGCGTTCCGGGCAGTCCTTGAGTTCTTCCTGGAGGCGCGCGTACTCGCCAAACTGCATGGCTGGGGGCAGAGTTTTGGCAAGGCCGTGGCATTCCGCGCCGTAGAACTCGCTCATTTCTGTGAGCAAGACACCGAGCGAACTGCCATCACAGATCAAATGATGCACGGTGCAGATGAACAAATAATTACCCTCCTCCAGGAGGATGACGGCAAACCGGTGCAATGGTCCTGAGGTTAAAATGAACGGCGTGCCCGAAGCTTTTTCGAAAATGGTTTTGATCTGTGCCTGTTTTTCAGCAGTTTCCAAATTGCTCAAATCAAAAAACTGCAATTGCGCCTCTTGCGCGGGTAAAATTTCCTGGGCCTCGCCGCCCTCGAGAAAAATCGTGCGGAGTCCCTCGTGGCGATCGACCAGCTTCTGGATTGCGCGTTGGAGCGCATCCAATTTCAAATCACCGCGCAAACTCAAGACCACGCTTTCATTGAAGGCGCAGGAGGCGTCGTCACCTTTCTGGGCGGCAAACCAGAGCTCTTTTTGCGCTTCCGTCAGGGGGACCTGGTAAGGACCTGAGGGCGCCGGCGGAGTGGATTTTGAGGTTGGTGTCTCAGCCGCGCTGACTGTGGAGTTTTGAAGCCCAGCCATAGATTTATTTGGAGTAGTGGATGGTACGGTTTGGTGAATGTGAGCCGCCAACAGGTTGAGTGTGGAAAATCTTTCAAGCAGTTGGCCAAAAGCGATTTTTATTCCGAAAGTTTTTTCGATCCCCTGGCAAGCCTGTGTGAGGAAGAGTGAATCGAATCCCATTTCAGTGAAACTTACGTCCGGCTCGATCTCGCCAAGGGGCAGACCGGACAAAAGGCTGAAATGCGATTTGAGTTTTGCCAGGACCATCTCTGGTGCGGCAACGAGGCCCGGATCCAGCGGCAGGGTTTTAGTTTGCGGCTGGGGACTCGCTGGCTTTACGGGCTGATTCATTATGCTGGCACCACTGGGTGCTATCACCGGGACATTCGTGGCGCGGGCTGGTTCCACAAAATAGCGCTGCCGCTCGAAGGGATAGGTCGGCAGGGAGACGCGTTGCGGTTGCCCTTCCGGATAAAGTTTCGCCCAATCCATGGAAACTCCTGCCAGCCACAAATTTGCTATCGCATTCAGCAAGGCGCAGCGATCCGATTGCGACGATTTTGGACTGCGCATGGCCGAGGCGAGGATTTGATCCTTGCTGCGACCTGAATGCTGGCGGGCTAACGCGATCAGCGTTTGCCCCGGCCCTACCTCGATTAGGATTACCGACGGATCTTGCAGCAGGGTTCCCAGGCCATCCGCGAAGCGAACGGTGCTTCGCAAGTGCCGGGCCCAGTAGTCAGGATCCGTGGTTTGATCCGCTGTGACCCAGGTTCCGGTGACATTTGAAACGTAAGGCGCAGTCGGTTCCTTGGGCCGCGCGTTCCGCACCGCTTCCTTGAACGGCTGGAGAATCGGCTCCATCATGGCTGAATGAAAGGCATGAGACGTGTGCAGCAACTGGCTGGCAACGGTTTTACCTTCCAAGATTTTTTGGAGTGAATTAATTGCCGCCGTTGGCCCGGACAATACACAGAGCCCAGAGCTGTTCACGGCAGCCAACGAAATGTCCGCAGTGACAAACCCCTGGACTTCTTTTTCATTCAGCCGGACTGCCAGCATCGAACCATGTGGCAGTGATTGCATGAGGCTGCCGCGCAATGCGACTAGCGACAAGGCGTCAGACAGCGAGAAAACTTCCGCCAGACATGCTGCAACGTATTCACCGATGCTGTGGCCAAGCATCGCGGCTGGTTGGATGCCCCAATGCATCAGTAATTTTGCGAGCGCATATTCGATAACAAACAGGGCGGGCTGCGTGAGCCGCGTTTCGGTTAATTGCGCCTGGGCTTCTTGTGCTTTTTCCAAAGGCGCAAAGAGCACGCTTCGTAAATCAAGTCCGAGATGCGGCTTGAGCAGATGGCAGCATTCATCAACTTGGGCGCGAAAGACTGGCTCGGATTCATAAAGCTCCCCGCCCATATTGACGTGCTGTGCGCCCTGCCCAGGAAATAAAAAAGCAACTTTGCCGGCGCTCGCGCGGTTTGAAGCAGTTAGAATCCGCTTAGCGTCTCGGCTTTCCAAAACGTTTATGGCATCGCTCGAGTCATTTACCACCACCGCGCGGCGATGCGCAAAAAGTCTGCGACCGGTTTGCAAAGTATAGGCCGCATCGCGCAGAGAGATTTCCGCATGTTGCTTCAGGTGAGCGGCCAAATTTGCAGTAGCCGCGTCGAGTGCAGTGGTTGTTTTGGCTGAAAGCACCAGCAATGCCGGCTGATCTTTTGGTTTAGAAGGCGCGGTTCGCGCCGGTGCTTCTTCCAAAATTACATGTGCGTTTGTCCCGCCAATCCCGAATGAACTGACGCCAGCCCGCCGTGGTGTGCCGTTGCGTGCCCAGGGCTTGAGGCGCGCATTCACATAAAAAGGGCTGTTGGCAAAATCGATCTTTGGATTTGGCGACTCAAAATGGAGTGTTGGAGGTATTTGCTCGTTGTGCAAAGCCAGCACGGCGCTAATGAGCCCCGCGATACCGGCGGCCGCATCGGAATGGCCGATGTTTGATTTTACAGAAGTCAGCGCACAAAAATTATTTTGATCGGTCCCCGCGCGGTACGCCTTTGTCAAACCTGCGATTTCGATGGGATCGCCGAGAGGCGTTCCAGTGCCATGGGTGACGACGTAGCTAATGCTTTCGGGCTCCACGCCTGCCAGGGCCTGCGCTAGCGCAATTACTTCTGCCTGGCCGTCCTCGCTTGGCGCCGTGTAGCCCACCTTTTGCGAACCATCGTTATTCATGGCGAAGCCACGGATGACACCGTAAATTTGGTCGCCATCCGCCAATGCCTCATTAAAACGTTTCAGCACCACCACGCCGGCAGCATCGCCAGGGACGGTGCCTTGCGCTTTGGCATCGAAAGCTCGGCAGTGGCCGTCCGGCGATGAGATCCCACCCTCCTGATATAGCATCCCCTTTTTTTGCGGGAAGCTGACGGAGACGCCTCCTGCGAGGGCCATGTCGCATTGAAAATTCAGCAAGTGCTGGCAAGCCACGCAAACCGACACGAGCGACGTCGAGCAAGCAGTCTGAATGTTCAGGCTTGGTCCGCGCAAATTTAATTTGTAGGAAACCCGAGTGGGCAGGTAGTCCTTATCGTTGGCCAGCATTGTTTGGTATCCGCCGACCAACTCCATTAACTCGGGATGCGTGGCAAGATTGGCGAGCAGGTAGGTGTTCATGCTCATGCCCGCGAAGACACCGGTCATGCGCTGAGGTGTATCGTCGCCGTAGCCCGACGATTCCAAGGCTTCCCAAGCGCACTCCAGGAAGACGCGATGCTGCGGATCCATGATTTCAGCTTCTTTGGGTGTGACGCCAAAGAACTCAGCATCGAATTTATCCGCATCATCGAGCAGTGCCCGGGCTTTGACGTAATTGGAATTGCCCTTGGGAAAAATCACCCCGGCCTCATCCAACTCCTGCTCTGAAAAGAATGAGATTCCCTCGACGCCATTTTGCAAATTGCGCCAAAACTCCTGGACATTGCGCGCTTTGGGGAAACGTCCTGCCAGCCCAATAATGGCAATGCTATTGTCTAATTGTGGCGAGCCGTTCATAGGTTCGATGTTTGGGTTTGAATTGTTCCTGCTGAAAAACTTTGGCGCTGACGCCGGGCGCGTTCCTGCACCGCGTTAAAGGATGGTTTAGGCGCTTTTATTTCCTGATGAGCGGCGCAGGTTTCGCCAAGGTGTTTCGTCAATGCCGCGATAGTTGAGTGTTGAAACATTCGAATCACGGGGAACTCCACATTCAAGGCCTCGCATAAACGTGCATGCGCCTGCACGAGCAGAAGCGAATGCCCGCCCAGCTCGAAAAAGTTGTCATTCAACCCGACTTTCTCAACACGCAGCAGTTGTTGGAAAATTTGGGCAACGGTTTTTTCAATGCTGGTTTCGGCGGCGATGTAGGGCGTTTCGGTTCGCTGGCGCATGCCCTCGGGCGCTGGCAAAGCTTTGCGGTCAATTTTCCCATTCGGGGTGAGCGGCAATTCTTTCAACGTCACATAGGACGAGGGCACCATGTATTCGGGCAGTCGCTCCTTCAAAAATTTGCGCACTTCAACCGGACTGAGCTTGTCGGTGCCTTCCAGGACCAAATAGGCAACCAGACGTTTGTCATCGGCGGCAAATTCCTTCAGCACCACCACGCATTCGCGGACGCCTCGATATTCCCGGAGGGCCGCTTCGATCTCGCCGAGCTCGATGCGGAATCCGCGCAACTTGACTTGATGATCGAGCCGCCCGAGAAACTCGATTCTGCCGTCGGGCAAATACCGCGCCAGATCCCCGGTGCGATAGAGCCGACTGTGGTTAGGTTGAAAAGGATTTTCGATGAAGCGTTCCTCGGTGAGTTCGGGCCTATTCAAGTAGCCGCGCACCACACCCGCTCCGCCAATCAGCAACTCGCCCGGAACGCCGATGGGCGTGGGCTGGAACTTTTTATCAACGATATAAATCTGGGTATTAGCAATCGGTCGCCCAATTGGAATGCTCGCTCCGGCCTTCTCCACTGGCCCAGTACTGGACCAAATCGTGGTTTCGGTCGGGCCATACATATTGATGACCTCCGGCACGATTTTCAGTTGATCGGCCAACGCCAGTGGAAAGGCTTCGCCACCAAGCATCATCTTTTTGATGCGACCCAGCGCAGGGGCGGCTTCCGGGTCCTGGAGCAACATGTTGGCAAGGGAAGGAGTGCATTGGAAATGAGTCACTCCATGGTGCAAAATCTGGTCGGGTATCGAATAACTGCGGGCTGGAGCAGTGCGCTTGCTTGTTTCCTCCTTAAGTTTCACCACGTGCTTGAGGCTGTTCAGCACTTTCTCGGTCGGTATTCCAAAGTCAATCAGGCACGCGACCTCATCCACGCCAATGGCCCGAAGCTGCTGAATTCGTTCGCGGCAGGTATCGGTCGTGCCGAATAGTCCGGAGGTCTGAAAGTAGCGTTCCACCGCGTCGCCTAGCATCCGCTCCAAATCTCCCTCAGTCGGTCCCGCTGTGCGCTTTGTGTCGCCATTGCCTGAACCGTGCTGTGCTGCTGTTTCGGTCGCTCCTGCGGACGCCAGGTTCCGATAGGTCTTTAAGTATTCATAAAGCGGCTGGCGGACGGTTTGCCACACTTCCTCCATGTTCTCGCCTAAATAGGTGTGCAGCATCAGGCTCACGTGACCTCGACCAGCGTGCCCATGTTGTCGCCGCGTGTTGCGGTACAACTCGATCTTACCAGCCAATTGTTCCTGGCTTTGGCCTGATAGGTGTGTCAGGACATTGAGCCCCATTTCGCCCGCCTGCCGAAAGGTTTCGGGGTCGCCTGAGGATGTAATCCAGAGCGGTAATTCGCGTTGAATCGGCGGTGGATAGAGTTTCACTGGCACAATATCCTTATTACCCCCAGGCAACGGCACCGTCTCACCGCGCCACAAGCGGCGAATAATTTCCAAATTCCGCAGCATGGTCTCGCGGCGGGTTGGGTAATTCTCTGGCGCAAAGACAAAATCATTTGCGTGCCAGCCCCACGCCACCGAGATGGCTGCGCGGCCTTTGGAA
>DASWRJ010000059.1:0-12285 GCA_036403255.1 Verrucomicrobiia bacterium | reverse complement strand
ACGTCCACGCCATCACGGGGACGTTTGTGCTCATTGTTCTTGGCGTGCTTGTTGCCGCGCTGGTTTTTGCGGGCCGCAGCCAGCGCTGGTTTATCGGCAACGTCACGCTGCGGGTGATCATGCCCGTGGAAGGCGCAGCGGGCATTCGGCAGGGGTCGGAAGTCTATTTCCTGGGCACGCTCATGGGCACTGTCTTCGATGTGACCGTTGATCCATCGGGGCGCATGCAGGCGCATGCAAACATTCGCCGCGACTTTTTTACTTTTGTGCGCGACGATTCCATTGCGGTCATCAAGAAAAAGTTTGGCCTGGCGGGCGATTCATTTTTCGAGATCACACGCGGAAGTGGCGCGCCCTTGCCGAAGGACAACGCCTCCATCGTCTGCAAGGAGCAGCAACAAAGCGCCTTGGAGGCTGCGGTCGAGGAAATCCGCCGCGAGACGCTGTTGGTTTTGAAGAAAACGGGTGGAGGATTGGAAGTATGGACCGCCCTCGGCACCAATCTGCTTCGTTCCCAGGATCGTTTGGAACAACTCATCGTTCGCGCGGACAGCATCGCAGGAGGCCTGCAGGAAGGGAAAGGGACGGCGGGCAAACTTCTGACGGATTCTTCGGCGGCGGAGGAGTTGAAGGGCTTGCTCGTGAAAGCGAACCATTCGATCGATGGGTTACAGGGGACGCTCACCAATCTTCAGCAGGCCAGCGGCAACATCCAGATCGCCAGCACAAATTTCCCGGCGATCAGCGCAGGGCTCCGCAATGACGTGCTTGATCTCCCCGGATTGGTGGTGCAGGCACAGACCTCGATGCGCGAACTGGAACGCTTGATTGAAGCGATGCAGCGGCACTGGCTGGTCCGCAAGTATGTGAACCAGACGAATCCTCCATCGCTCCGGACGCAGTCGGAGAGCAAAAGACCGGAACTGAAACCAGCGGCAGATGTTCCGTTGCGCAAGAACTCGCGCAGGTGATTACCAAGGGCTTTCTAGTTGAGTTCGATTCAGCCGGCCTTACGGCGTCAAGTGCAGGTTTTTGATTACCTTGGCCGTCGAATAAGCCTTGTTCAACGTGTAAAAGTGAACACCTGGGACGCCTTCACGAAGGAGTTGCTCGCATTGCCGTGTGGCGTATTCGATTCCGAATTCAACCACGGCGGCATCATCATCACCCAATTCCTCAAGCCGGCGCATCATGGGCTCGGGAATCCGCGCGCCGCATAATGTGGTGAACTTTTTTATTTGGGAGCCGCTAAGGATCGGAAGCACTCCTGGACAAATTGGAATGTTCACGCCCATCTTGCCGACCATGAAATCGCGAAACTCAAAGAAGTCCGCGTTATCAAAGAAAAGTTGCGTGAGCACAAAATCCGCGCCGCAATCGATTTTCTCCTTCAGTCGGCGCCAATCCACATGTTTTCCATCTTTGCAGGCAATGTGCCCTTCCGGAAATCCAGCCGTGCCAATGCAGAAGCCGTTTGTTTCACGAATGAAACGCACGAGTTCATACGAATATTCAAATCCACCTTCAATCTTCTTAAAGTCGCCAATGCCTCCAGGTGGATCACCGCGCAATGCGAGGATATTCTTAATGCCCAGTGCTCGCGCCTGTTCCAGCACTTGACCAAGCTGCTCCCTGGTGCTGTTGACGCAAGTGAGATGGGCCATCGCTGGCAAACCGTGCTGCCGTTGGATGCGATCCACGATCCCCAATGTTTTGTCACGCGTGCTGCCGCCCGCGCCGTACGTGACAGAGCAATAATCCGGCTTTAGCGCCATCAACGCGGGGAGCGTTTTTTCGAGCAGATTGCGGTCGCCTTCGTCCGTTTTCGGCGGGAAAAATTCAAATGAGATGACCGGCCGATTGGCCGCGCTTTTATGAATGTCGCTGATAAATCGCATGAGCGGTTAACTATGAATTCGGCGTAATTCGCGAATTTCTCAAGTATATACACAAAATGCTGTGTTCACCAGCTTATGAGAGTGTAAACCTGAGGAAAAGCCCTTTTGCGTCGATCAGGCCCGCGGATGGGCTGCATCATAAGCCTTCTTCAAACGGTCAGTTGTCACGTGGGTATAAACTTCCGTCGTAACCAAATTGGCATGACCGAGCATCTCCTGGACGCTCCTCAAATCAGCGCCAGCGTCCAGTATATGAGTGGCGAAGCTATGGCGCAATTTGTGTGGGGTAAGCTTCGGATCCAGTCCGGCCATGGCTAAGTAACGCTTGAGCCGAATTTGGATGACCCGAGCAGAAACTGGCTTATTCACGCCAGCACGGGCTGAGAACACCGGATCGTGCGGCCCGGGGTAATATTCAGCGCTCTTCCAATAGTATCGGATCGCTTCAAGAGCGGGCGCGCCGATTGGGACCATTCGTTCCTTTTTGCCTTTGCCTCGAACACGCACCGCCTGATCATCAAAATTAATGTCGTGCGCCTTGAGACCGCACAACTCACTAATGCGCAGACCGCAGGAATAAATGGTTTCAAGAATGGCAGCATCGCGCGTTAACTCAGACTTGAGGCTGAGAGTGACTTTGCCTTCCGCTTTTTCTGCGAGTGCCATTTCGCGAAGCGGAGCATGCAGCAAATCTTCCATTTGTTTGGGCGATAGAAACTTCGGCAACCGCTTTTCCAATTTGGGCAGTGAAATATTTTTTATCGGGGTGGCTGCCAGAACACCGCGTCGGACCAGGAATTTGTAAAACGAACGCAAGGCGCTGAAGCGGAGTTGCACCGCGGCGCGGCTCCTCTTTTTGCGCCCAAGAAACCGGAGAAATGCGCGGAAGTCATCGCGCTGCAATGCAGCCCAGCCGGGGGCTTGCTTGCGTTCCTCGATGTGCCAATGCCTAAACTCGACAAGCGCCTGCTGATAATTTCGGATGGTGTAGCTGGAGCTGCCGCGCTCGCTAGCCAGGTGCTGCAGAAACGCCCGCACCTGCTCATCCGGGGCAACTTGCTCGAAATCCATTTCGGGCTTCACATCCAAGTTAAGCAGCGCTTTCCTCGCGTGGTGGGAAATCAAAAGTAACTTTACCCGAGTCATCCATTACCAGATAGGCAGGGAACGGCCGCCCGGCTTTGGAAATGAAATTTGAAAGCAGATCGGTGCGCCCATTGGCCAGAAGCTTGATCGCCTGGGCGCGATCCACCGGCTGTTGCAAAATGACTTTGCCCAGCTTGAATTTGCAAGGTTTGATCTCGGCCTGCGATTTCTCACAGATATAGTCGATATCCGTTTCAAAAACGCGGCTATTGCACTTGGGACAGTTTCCAACCGCTTCCATGCCGGTGAAATCAATTTTCGCACGCGGCTCCTTCGCTTTGGCCTTGGATTTGTCGCGAGGCACTTTCTTTTCAAATTCAAAAGACAATTTGCCGTCCTTGTCCAGCACGAGGTAAGCCTTAAAGGCGCGGCCCGTGCGCTTGGAGACAAATTTGTCCAGCAAACTGGTTTTGCGCTCGTTCAAAAGTTTTGACATCTCCGCGCGTTCAACCGGCTGTTGCAAAATGATTTTGCCGCTGCGGAAATCACAGTTCTTATTGGGACCGACAGATTTCTCGCACACGTAATTCATGCCGTGCTCGTAAACCTTGTTCCCACACTTGGGACACGTCCCGAGCGGTTCCTGGCCAGTAAAATCGACCTCCTGCACCGTGCCGTCAGCATTTTCCTGCGCCTGGCCGAAATCAAACTCGGCTTTGAATTCAGGCGTCATTTTGACAATAGCCGCAAATGGCCGGCCCATCTTGCTTCGGAAACCCTGGAGCGGACCGACAACTTTGTTCTTAATCAATTCCTCGATCTCGCTATTTTCGAACTGCCGTCCTGCGGCAATCTTCCAGAGGCTGAAATCGCAACTCTGGCACTGGAATTTTTTGTAGTTTTCCTTAATGACACCGCCGCACTTTGGGCAAGGCACTTGCAAAGTGGCAAAGTCGCCTGGGACGGTGTCGCTCTCGTGGCGTTTGGCCTTTTCCACGATTTCGCGCGTCATGCCAGCAATTTGGCCCATGAATTCTTCGCGCTTGAGCTGACCACGCTCCATCTGCCTCAATTTAAATTCCCAATCGCCGGTCAGTTCCGGCGAGCTGAGCTCGGGAATATCGAGCCCTCGCAACAAGGTTATGAGGGAAAAAGCTTTCGCGGTGGGTTGCAATTCCCTGCCCAGCCGATGGACGTATTTTTCCAGGATTAGCCCTTCAATAATGGCCGCGCGCGTCGCGGGCGTGCCCAGACCTTTTGCGCCCATGGCTTCGCGCAATTCTTCATCTTCAACGAGCTTGCCCGCGCCTTCCATAGCGGAGAGCAGCGTGGCTTCATTAAATCGCGCGGGCGGTTTGGTCTGAGTGCCCTTGGCTTCAATATTTTCCGTGCGAACGCTCTCATTTGCCTGGATCGGCACAAGGGTGGCCGAATCTTCCGTTTGCGTTTCACGCCCATAAACTGCCATCCACCCGGCTTGGACCATGACCTTGCCTTCCGTTTTGAAGGGCTCACTTTCCACGCGAGTGATGCGCGTGGTGATTAAAAACTCAGCAGCGGGATAAAACACGGCCAGAAATCGTTTGGTAACTAAATCGTAGAGCTTCTGTTCCGGCTCGCTTAGATGTTTAGGAGCGAGGGAAGTCGGAATAATCGCAAAGTGATCCGAGATTTTGGCATTATTAAAGATGCGCTTATTGGGTTTGACCCAGTCGCTATTCAGGATTTGCTGGGCAAACGGCCGGTAATTTGTATCCGAAAGGGTTTCCAGCGTTGTCTTTACGGTCGCGATATAATCCTCAGGCAACGCGCGGGCATCAGTTCTCGGATAGGTCAGCACCTTATGCTTTTCATAGAGGGCTTGCGCGAGTCCCAAAGTGTTTTTGGCCGAAAAACCGAATCGCCCGTTTGCATCCCGTTGCAGGCTGGTCAAATCATAAAGAAGCGGGGAAAGCTGAGTAGTCGGCTTACTCTCCTCTGAGACAATGCCCGGTTTACCGAGACATTTGGCGACAATCTGTTGGGCGCGTTCCAGTGACCAAATACGCTCAGCCTTGAGATCAGAGCTTTCGGCATCCTTGGTCCTTTGAAATTGCTCATCGAACCAGCGCCCGGTGTATTCACCGGCCTGGGCGCCGAATGTGCCAAAAATTTCCCAATAATCCTTGGGCACGAATTTTTTAATCTTTTCTTCGCGCTCGACCAGGATCGCCAGCGTCGGCGTTTGCACACGGCCAACCGTGGTCAGATGGAAGCCGCCGGTCTTCGAGTTAAAGGCGGTCATGGCGCGAGTGCCGTTAATGCCGACAAGCCAATCCGATTCCGAACGGCATACAGCCGCATCCGCCAGGGGACGCATCGAGGCGTCATCACGCAAGCTCGCGAACCCATCCCGGATGGCGGCGGGAGTCATCGATTGCAGCCAGAGCCGTTTAATCGGCTTGCTCACTTTTGTATGCTGCACGATGTAACGGAAAATCAATTCACCTTCGCGTCCGGCGTCGCAAGCATTGATCAAGGAATCGACTTCTTTGCTTTTGATTAAGCGCGTAAGCACTTTCAGGCGTGATTCCGATTTCTCGATTGGCCTCAAATCAAAATGGGGCGGGATCACTGGCAACTGTGCAAACGTCCACTTGCCGCGTTTGACTTCAAATTGGTCAGGCACGACCAGTTCGAGGAGATGGCCGACAGCCGAAGACAGGAGGTACTTATCGCTCTCGTAGTAGTCTTCGTGTTTGGAAAAGCCACCGAGCGCCTTCGCGATATCGGAGGCGACGGACGGTTTTTCGGCTATTATTAACGCTTTACCCATAGCAATTTTCGACATTTACAATACGCAACCAAGCGCTTGCAACCTCTTGTTTTGTATCGACTGCGGAGAAACTGGCTTAAACTCGCGCTCAAGTCAAAGAGAGGGTTTTTCTAACATAGCAGCGGAAAATGATTCCGCCAGAGGTGATTTTGGCCGAATTTCGCGGTTTTTATGGAGAATAGCTCATAATTCATTTACCGATGCAGAACTGACTGAAAATCGAATCCAGCAGGTCTTCCGTGCTGGTTTTGCCGACAATTTCGCCCACGGCATTCACCGCGGTGCGCAATTCGAGTGCAGTGATTTCGAGCGTGGAATCACCTCGGAGTGACTCGACGGCGCCAACTGTTGCCATCCGCGCGCGCTTAAGCGCGTCTTGATGGCGAGAGTTGATCATGACCTGTAACATCTCGGATTTTATCTCACCGGACCAGACGCTTTGTTTGATGGCATCTTTTAGCGTCTCAAGCCCGGCGCCGGTGGCGCAACTCACATCCACGAAATGCGAAGTGCTCTGATCAGGGACTTTCAGCTTGGCAGGCAGATCCATTTTATTCCGTACGACGATCCGTTTTTTTTGTTTAAATTCCTGGAGATACTGGGCATCAGCTTCGGTGAATGGTTCGCTGGCGTCGAGCACATGCAATATCAGTTCTGCCCTGGCGTAGGATTCCCGGCTACGCCGAATGCCTTCCAGTTCGATTTGATCACCGGCCTCGCGCAAGCCAGCGGTATCCACGAAAATGACCGGCAGACCGCGTATATTGGCCGTCTCTTCAATGGTATCACGCGTGGTCCCTGGAATAGGCGAAACAATGGCGCGGTCATGACCAAGCAACTGATTCAGCAAACTGGATTTCCCGGCATTGGGCCGGCCGATGATGGCCGCGCGAATGCCGCGACGCAAAATCTGGCCTTCATCGGCCGTGCGCAACAATTCGTCCATGAAGGCAATGCCGCGCTCGAGCCGTCGCAGCAACTGGTCCTTGGTATCGGGTGAAATGTCTTCATCCGGAAAATCGATATGGGCTTCGATGTGCGCCAGAGTTTGGAGCAAGTCGTCGCGCAAAAGATTGATGCGCTGGGAAAGTTTTCCGGCCAATTGCTCATTGGCCGCGGCCAGAGCCATCTCAGTGCGAGAATGAATCAAGTCGGCCACAGCCTCAGCCTGGGCCAAATCAATGCGCCCATTGAGAAAGGCGCGCTTGGTAAATTCACCTGGCTCGGCCACACGCGCGCCATTTTGAAGCACTGCGTCCAGCACCAGCTTGGCAGGAAGCAAACCACCGTGGCACGAAATCTCGACGACATCTTCACGCGTAAAGGTGCGGGGAGCGCGCAGGACGGCGAGCATCACTTCATCGACGGGTTGTCCGCGCATGACAATCTTGCCATAGTGCAGTGTGTGAGTTGGCGCAGCAGTTGGCGGCAAGGAACTTTTGCCCACAGGAGTAAATACGCGCTCTGCAATCGCCAATGCCTGCGGGCCGGACAGGCGAACGACAGCCAACCCGCCCTCGCCCAAGGGTGTGCTGATAGCGGCAATGGTATCTTCGAGAAGCATCGAAATGATCAATCCGGGCAAAGCATGGATTTTCCTATTATAGATCGACGGGATTCCCGTGATTATCCACATGACGGCAATTGCCGACTTGATTCTCCGCGTCCCGACCTTCGAGAAATAACCGCGCCTTCTGGTAACTTTTCTTATGCATGTAATGCAGGAGCGCCGGATCGGTTTGCGGCGGCAATTGCTTTGTCAGCTCGTCAAGCTTTGCAAAATGAGAGGCGAGGTTCGGCTTCGGCTCAGCCGTGCGCATGGACTGCACGGCGGTTTCCAAATCGCGCAAAGCCGTTAATAGTTCAGTTTCGAGAGGTGTCATAATTCAATTTCTTGATCAGGAGCGGTTCATACTTTTTTCATCACGATAAACGACGTATTCACACCCCGCGCATCTCAGGGGGCCAAATCACTTTGTGCATCTGCACTTGAAAGCGGACCGGCAAGGCATCAGCAATGATACGCTCGGCCAGCTCTTTGCGAGTGAGAGGCGTCTGGCCCGCCGGCACTTTCTTGAGCGTTTTATCCTGCTGCTCCGGCGTGAGCGGCGCGACCCAGGAAATAAGCACGGGGCAAATCTCGGCGAGGCTGTAGCGCTCGATCACTCCCCTGCTCCATTCGTAATCCTCGAGGGTGCCGATCACGAACTTCACTTCATCGATGGCTTTCAAGTGCTCAAGATTTTCCCAGCGATTCCGCTCGACTTCGCCGCTGCTCGGGCATTTCAAATCCATAATCCGCCGCACGCGCGGGTCAATCCCGGAAATGTCATGCGCGCCGCTGGTCTCGATGAGCACGACGAAACCAGCATCGCAAAGGGCTTCCATGAGCGGCAAAGAGTTGCGCTGCAAGAGCGGTTCGCCTCCGGTCAGCTCGATAATCGGCAAAGGGACTGGAGCCGTCTTTCCGACGAATGGGTGACTCAATCTGCGAATCTCCGTTAAGACTCCTCCGAGCGGCATCTTTCTGCCTTCGGTGAACGCGTAGGCAGTGTCGCAATACGAGCAACGCAGGTTGCACGCGGTCAGGCGCACAAAGATACAGGGCAACCCGGCAAAGGTGCTCTCGCCTTGCAGGCTGACATAGATCTCATTGATGACCAGGGTATCGGACATTTAGTAAAACATAGCTGTCCAAGGGCCAAAGTCCAAAGTCGAAACTCAGAAGGCCATGATTGAACCAGCTCTGATTGAGCAGTTGATGGTGGATGGCTGGATAGCTTGATGGCGAAAAATTAGCCTGCTTTAGCCGACTCCAGCTGGAACCCGCTCGACTGAAGTAATTGTTATCAGGTTTTCAGGATTCAGGTTAGCAGGTGCAAACTTTTAGCCTGAATCAGCTTGAATCAGCCTGAACGGGCTTTCGGATGGCGGACGTCTGATTTGAACCACGAATAGACACGTGGGTGAAAGGCTGAAGGTGGGCCTTTTGCAGGCTTTTCCAGCTTTGTCCAGGCTTGTTTAGGCTTGTCCAGCCGTTGACCAAGAGTTGAAAGGTGAAAATTGAGAGGTAAGAACCCAAGGGCCAAGGGGTAAAGCTGTCAAAACTGCGGCCCGAGCATTTTTTTGGTTTGACCAGGTTTGACCAGCTTTGACCCCCAATGTTTCGGGGCAGGCAAGCCTTTGACTAGCTTTGACGCCGTTTGACTGAGGAAGGTCAAAGATGCTCAGATGGCAGATGAAGCGTGACACCCCCCCCGCCCGCTGGAAATCCGTCCCATCCGTCCCATCCGTCCCAAGGCCTATAAACATTGCTGATTTTGAATGTGGCGATCCGTCCCAAAGAGCGTCCCAACTGGGCGCATCCGTCCCAAGGGCAAGTTTAGGGACAAGGATCAACGCGGTGAGAGCACCGGGCCTACCGTATTTCGAGGGATGAGTTCGCTTTGAAGAGGCTCCCGACCACCATCGGCAGCAGGCCTGGTGCTTTGCCGGCACACGGCACGCTCTCTGAAACTCAAAGATGATCTCCGGCCCTGAACCAGTCAGGGCGGGATGTATGTCAAAGAACTATTGGTTCGTGGTCAGTTGTCATTAGTCCGTAGAAAAGACCACATCTGCTGGACCACGGATTGGTCATCCGCGGCACGGCAGATTAACAATCTGCTTCCGACCTGCGGGAATATAGCTCCCGCTCATGTGTGCAGGTTTAGCACACCGGGAGCAAAGTGTCTGGTGAGCCTGGCGTACCTGGTGAAATAGGTGAACCTGGAGAATTAGAACAAATAGGCAATATAGGCGAACCTGGTGAACAGGCCATACGCACACTAACCCTTCGGTGTTGATAATAAGTGCAGCTTGGAAAGTTCTAGTATGGGAACCATCTCGCAGCCCTTGCAGAGCTGACCCGGGATTGTTTAAGACTCTGAATTATCGCAATAGATGAGGGACACGTTGCAGATGAGCCAAGTCGAAATCACCCTCGAAAATAAGAGATCTCTAGCTTTCACACTGGGACGATAAGGCCTGGAATTTTCTTCCAACAAATCCTTTCGTGTAAGGAGGATGTAAAACGCGCGCTACTCAAAAAGCACAACTGCTTTCTTTTCGAACTGCTTGAAAGCGGAGTCCGAATCGCCCCGTGACTTGGCTTTTGCGTATGACTCGGCATCCGCCTTTTTGATCCGAACAATCAGGATCGATTCGGGCGCGCCTTTAACCGCGGCCGCGGCCACGTTTCGATCGGCGGACAATGCGTAAGCGACTGTTGACCCAATGAAGCGACCGAAGCCGTCGTTACCACTGCTGCGGACTACGACTGTAATCGATTCCTCCGACTTCAGATGCCGCATGTTTGGCGCGTTGGCGAGCGCTTTGAGGATGGATCGTTTTAGATTGTCAACTTTTTCGGCACTGTAAGCTGGCGGCTCTGGTGCTGGCAGGCCCCCTGCTCCAGCCCCAGGCGCTAGTCCACCATATATTTCCTGCCGCGCCTGATCCCAGGCCGAATTTGTGGGCGCATTTGTCTTCGTAACATCAGATTTGGCGCTCGGATCCGCCAGAGGAAAATTGACCGTCGCCTGAAAAACAGCTCCATAGCCGTCCAACTGGACACGCCGGGCGGCAGGCGCTCCCCCAAAAATCGAGTAACCAATATTTATTCCCATGGCTTGTGGGCCCGGCTTGCTTTCGCCGAGGATGGCGTCATCGAGCAACTTGCCCATGATGTTCAGGTCTTCCTCGACTTCGGTGCGAATGGTATCGCCGACCGCGGCATTCGGTATATAGAGCGGCTTCTCAGTGGGGCCAACATTCCGAAAAAAGCGGCCCATCGCTTCACCGTCGCCGGGCTGGCCGGGGGGATGCCCAAGGATTACTTGCCTTGAGCGCGACCTCCCCCGAGGCGGTGGAAATTGCGCGTCACCATCGTCGCCGCCCCCTCGCGGACCGACGTCCTCGTTCGATGTCGGGGCCTGTAGGGCAAAATGTTGAGGCGGGTGATTTGCGGGAGCGCCGGCGTCATTATCTTGCTGCGCCGAGGCGCAAGCTGCGGAAAGCAGCAGCACTGCGAAGGAAGTATTTGCGATGATTTTCATAAAGTTATCAGTCGAGATATGGGGTATGTTAAAGTTCCTTAGGATTAATGCGCTAAAACTTGGCTCCAGCGGCGGGTTTTGGATCCACGGCCAATTGGATTATCTGGTCTTGGGCGCGTTGCAGGCTCGCCTGCGTGAGGACCGCAACAGTTTCCAATTCCTTGTGCAGGCCGGCGTATTCGGCAGCATTCTGCAATCGAGCGGATTTGATTTTTGCCTCAAGCGTTTCGGCCAATCGCGAAAGCTGTTCCGCATTTTCCGATTTGATACTCGCAAGCGATTGTTCATTGAGCTGACTGATTTGCGCGCGCATCCGGCCAAGTTCCTCGGCTGTCGAGTATTTTCCGCCCAGGAAGCCCAAGCCGAGAACGATCAGGGCCGCTGCCGCGTATTTAGCCAGCGAAGTCCAGGAAAATCCCCGCTGGCTTTGCGTCGAAAGTGCCGGCGCATGATCGAGCGCTTCGGCGGTTTGCCGCCAGGCTTCCAATTGCTCGAGACAGACGGTGCACGAGCGCAGATGCGCCGAAATTCTGGCTTGGGTCGTGGGCGGGTTTTCATCGTAGAGCATCGAGATGAGTTCTTCGCGTGTGGGATGGTTCATACAAGCAGTCTTTCTTTGCTGGATTTCGTAAAATTTTCTTTGATGGTAAACCTCTTTAATAGCTGGTGCAATTGTGTCATGGCCTCTGCCATTCGGGATTTCACGGTCCCTTCGGGGATTTCCAAGACTTCCGCGATTTCACGGAATTTCAGGTCTTCATAATGGCGGAGCACCACTACGGCGCGATAAGGATCCGCGAGTTGCAGCAAGGCCCGCCGGACCAGCGCCGCTTGTTCATTCCGCAGCGCTTGCTCGTCGGGCGAAAATTCGCGGGCTGGCAGCACGGCCAGGAGCGGGGCTTCCTCTGAATCCGCAGGCTCGAGTGGAATCTCGCGAAGCCGGCGGCGATGGCGCAGCTCATCGTAGCAAAGGTTCAGCGTGATCCGCCAAAGGAAGGTCGAGAACTTGCTCGCAGGCTGGTAATTTTTTCGGACCGCAAAAACACGTGCAAACGCCTCCTGCGAAAGGTCTTCGGCCCGGTGCTCATCGGCCAACATCCGTTCGCAAAGGCGCTGCACGGGCAATTGCCAGCGCTTGACCAGGAGTGCAAAGGCGGCGGGATCATCCTGCAAATGGACGCGCCACATCGCCTGCTCATCGCTCGGCTGCCCAAAAAGAGATTGGAAAAATGGATATTTCACAACTCGCTAACAGGTTAAACGACCGCCAGCCTCGTTTAGATCGAAATTTCTTTGGGCAGCAGCCCAAATCGTCCTTGGCACTCCTTCCTTGCTTTCAAGAGAGCAAACCGCAGCCACGACCGTCAGGCTCCAGTGCAAAAGCAAGTCG
>DASWRJ010000058.1:0-1714 GCA_036403255.1 Verrucomicrobiia bacterium | reverse complement strand
GACCAGGCACGCCACCGGCAGCACAACTCGCCAGCTTCGCCGGTAATATATATAGGCGATGAATGTGACCGCGAACCACGTCGAGGTATGAGAGGACGGCATGGAGCCGCTGGCGCCTTCACCCACAAGCAGGCGAGCGGTGGCAGCGTGTTCCAGGAACGGGCGCGGGCGGGCGATGGCCCGCTTGAGCGTGCTGATGACAAAGGCGTCGCCGAAAGCAAATACGCTCAACAAAACAAGCGCGAAAATCCGACCGCGCAGCCCGCCCTTCCAAATCAGCCCCAGCGCAAATAGAGCGACCGCCGGAAGAAAAATTGCATTCCCGCTGAACCACGGCATGACGCGATCCAGGAATGGATTGCTCACGGTCTGATTAACAAAACGGAATAGCGACAAATCAATCGAGCTCAGCCACGACATCGGCGCCAGTGTTCCCGCCGGTTGGCGAGTTGCCAAGAGATTTGATTAGGGCAGGGGTACGGCAGCAATTACCAGGGCGAGCCTCGGCAGCTATGAAGAACTCACTGGATAATTAGCTATAAGCATTTGCGTTTCGGCCAGAAGTTTTTTATGAATGGCTTATGAAACCAAAAGCCAAACGCCGAACCCCGCGATCACTTTCCATCGGGGCTATTTTTGTAGCGGCCAGTCTGGGCGCAGGCGCCGCTGAAAAATTTCCTGATGCCAGCGAATTGAAAGCGCAGCCTGATTTTCCGGAGGCGCTCGTGATGCAAAACGGCAAGCCTGTTAAGACACAAAAAGATTGGTTTCAAAAACGCCGGCCAGAATTGCTCCAGCTTTTTCAGCATTACATGTATGGCACGATGCCGCCCGCCCCGAAAAAGATAAAGGGCACGGTCGAGCGCGTGGACAGAAATTTCTTTGACGGCAAAGCCACCAAAAAAGAAATAACCATCGTTTATGGCCCAACGAATCTTCCGCCTATTCATGTGCTGCTGGTCGTGCCGAACAAGCGCAAAGGACCTGTGCCGGCGTTTGTCGGCCTGAATTTTTGCGGCAACCATACGCTGGTTTCCAATGATTCCGTCGCACTGCCAACCGCCTGGATGCCGAAAAGTTGCCCGGGGTGCTCGAACAATGTGGCCACGGAATCGGGCAGGGGAGCGCAGACGGATGTTTGGGCACTCGAGCAAAGCATCGATCGCGGTTACGCTATCGCCACTTTCTACAACGGCGATATTGAACCGGATCGTCCGGATGCGCCCGAGGGCATTCGCGCGCAATATATTAAGATAGGCAAGCAACAATACGACTGGGGCGCAGTCGCCGCATGGGCCTGGGGCTGCTCGCGCGTGCTCGATTATTTGGCGCAGGACAAGGACATTGACGCCAAACGCGTCGGTGTGGTGGGCCATTCCCGCAATGGAAAAGCGGCGCTGGTGGCGGCCGCTTTTGATGAACGCTTCGCCCTGGCGATCCCTTTGCAAGCCGGCTGCGGCGGCACAGCGCCGAGCCGCGGGAAAATTGGCGAATCAGTCAAACAGATCAACGATCACTTTCCGCATTGGTTCAACGCCGAGTTCAAGAAATTCAATGAAGCACCCGAGCGCTTGCCGTTCGATCAGCATTTGTTGATTGCATTATGCGCGCCCCGACCAGTGTTATTGCCAAATGCCGTTCAGGACACATGGGCCAATTGGGAGGGGCAATTCGCAGCGCTTCAGGCTGCGGATAAAGTTTATCGCTTTTTGGG
>DASWRJ010000057.1:0-3023 GCA_036403255.1 Verrucomicrobiia bacterium | reverse complement strand
CACTAGGAAAATTTACTCGGTAGCGTGGCTCCTTAAATGTGTTTGGTGGCTAAAAATGGAACCTGTAGCCTGGCAAAATTGCCGTTGTTTTATTGCCCAACCTTACAAATGCAAATGCCGCCAAACTTCTCCTGGCTGTAGCCGCATGTTAATATAAAAAGGCCCAAATTCCCCAAACCGCGCGGTCACTTCATCAAACCGCATCTCATAAACAATCTCTTTTATGGCATCCACCTGATGAGCCACAAGTGTCACACCCCATTCCCAATCATCCAGCCCGGTTGAGCCAGTGATCAGTTGCGTGATCCGGCCGGAATATTTGCGGCCCACCCGCGCGTGCCCGCCCATCATTTTCTT
Source organism: Verrucomicrobiia bacterium (assembly GCA_036403255.1). GTDB lineage: Bacteria > Verrucomicrobiota > Verrucomicrobiia > Limisphaerales > JAQGOV01 > JAQGOV01. Next base: position 2,666 of record DASWRJ010000057.1, on the reverse strand, counting down.
GCGCGTGGCGAAGTCGAGCGAATACCAGTTGTCACCACCCTGCCGGCGTTTGTTCATGGCGTAAAAGGCCATTATTTCCCAATCGGGCAATTCGGGGTAGAGGCGGTAATGCTCGTATTCCTTCATGCGCGCGGCCAGCTCGGCGGCGCGCTTGCTCCAGGCTTCGGAGCCTGGTTCGAGCTTTTCCGCCGCGAGGATGTTTTTGTTGTCCTCCTCGGTGGGCATATATTCGCTGAGTTCGGTGACGCTCAGGTAGCTATAAACCGTTTCCAGGCAGCCAGGCGGAAAGAGATTTTCCAGATCGCGATGCATCTGGGCCAGCAATTGCAGCTCAGCCGCGTAAAGCATGAAGACCAGGTCGGCCTTGCCGCAGACGTTGGCATACGTGCAGAGGCGCGGGTGGGAAGGGTTCGCGTATTGTCCACAGAGTTGGGTCAAGCTTTGCAGGATTCGCAGTGATTCGCCTGAAGGCAATTGCGCCCAGCGCTGGCGATTGAGCCGGTAGAACAGATGCATCACATGGATGCCCTGATTAAGTTTAATGGCGGGCGTAGTCATTTTTAATGTGCGTTGAAATTCCAGACGTCCATTGCGCAGGGTCTAGTGAATCTCCAACGCCTGGTCCACGAATTGGGCCAAGTGATGGAGAATGGCCGTGTCGCTGACCACGAGGGTGGCGCCAGCCTGGCGGGCCGACTCCTGGAGGGCGTTTTGTTCGGCTGGGGCAAAAGCGATGACCGGGATGTGGGCGGTGGTCGGGTTTTGGCGGAGTTTAATAATGGCATCGCAAATATTCCCCTGGCGCGAATCAAGGTCAGCGACCACCAGGAGCGGTTTTTCGCGCTCCGCATGTTCAGCGAGCGAGCCCGCATTGCCGACCGATTGCACGCGATAACCCATGTCCTGAAAGCGGTTTACTAATTGTCCGCTCGGCAGCAGCTTTTCGTACAAGAACAATGCCAAAGGTTGCACCATACGTTGAGATTGAGACAGGTTTTCGGAAAATGCAAAAAATTTCTGTGCAGAACGGATCGCAATTGCCTTATCAGCGCCTCCCCACTTCTCAAGAGGCACAAACACCCTTGTACTTCCGGGCTGGTATAACCGGGCATTTATACGTTTTTACGCTCGGCCGGTGTCTTTTAAAGCGAAGAATCGAATTCCAGATTTCTCCAAGACTGTCTGTGGACAAATTGGCCAACAAAGCGCCGGATTCAAGTGCTGCTTTAGGTAATGGCGGCAGAATGGATGTGTCCACGCCTCGAGCGCCACATTTTTTCGATGCAGTCGATTGGCTCGGTTTTGCGATTACATCCATGGTGGTTTTTGCGATATACCTTCGCACCATCACGCCGGATTTGGCGTTGGGCTACGGCGGGATTTTTGCTACTTCCGCATTATACGGTGGCCCGGCACTTCCTCCGGGCTATCCGGTGCAGACATTGTATTCCTGGGCAATAATAAAACTGCTCCCCTTTGGGAATATTGCCTTTCGGGTGGCGTTAGCTTCATCGCTGGCCGGAGCGTTTGCTGCTGGACTGCTGGCGCTGTTTGTCTCCAGCAGCTCGAGATCGCTTTGGGCAGACTCATTTGCTGCTCGACTGGCCGATGAGCGGCACTCAAAAATATTACGGCTGGTCGCAAGCTGCTCAGCGGGCATGGGCCTGGGTTTTGAGCGCACTTTTTGGCGCCGGGCTGTCCTGCCTGATACATGGCCATTGAGCGTTTTGCTCTTTCTGGCCACGCTGCTTTTCGCAATGCGCTGGTTTATGGAACCATCACGCAGGAAATTCTTGTTTTTGGCAGCCTTTGTATATGGCCTTGCCGTTACCAATAGCCAGGCGCTTTTCTCAGCGGCCCTTGGTTTGGTTGTCCTGATCATTCTGGCGGAGCCGAAAGTGGCGAGGGATTGTTGCTTCGTCATCGGACTCTTTTTTGTGTCCTATCTTCTCCATAACGTCAGCAGTTCAGGGCAGTGGAACCGGCTGCTTCACTCCCTGGATGAGGAACTATTGCCAGCGCTTTGGTGGGTAGTTGGCTTGGCTTCGCTCAGCACGTGTATCATTCTTACGGTCAAAAGCAGGCGCCTCTTCACCGAATGGAAGCTTGTTATTGTTTCGCTGCTGGGGTTCCTGCTCGGGCTGGCGCTTTATTTATATGTGCCTGTCTCCTCGATGACCAACCCGCCCTTGACCTGGGGTTATCCGCGTACGGTCACCGGTTTTTTCCATGTGCTGACGCGCGGCCAGTTCGAAAGATTATCTCCCGCCTCAACTTGGCACTATGCCATTTCTTCCGCTACTGCTTACGCCATAAATACTTGGGAAGACATGGGCACATTCTATCTATTTGCCTCCGCAATCATCTTCTTCAGGATTCGGAAGGTATCCGACAAGGGCAAGAGATGGATGGCAGCGCTTGTCGCAGTCTGCTTATGCCTTGGACCGTTGCTGGTGCTGGTTGTAAACCCGTCCACTGATTGGCAAAGCCGTCAGTATCACGAGGTGTTCATATCGATCTCGCATGTTATCCTCTTCGTCTGGGCAGGATATGGAATGATTCTAGTGGGCAGCCGTGGATTGGTAAGGTTGCAACCTGTTGCTGCTGAAGGAATTTGAAGCGGACAAAACTTCACTTTCGGCGGCGTGAAATGCGCTAAGCTGGGG